>NZ_JAOCFV010000013.1:0-108389 GCF_029842145.1 Stenotrophomonas sp. GD03794 | reverse complement strand
GGGGCTGCGCCGTTGGCGGGAATCCCCCGCGGATTCGTTAGCCGGAAGTTAAAGATCCGTAAGCATTCTGCTGCGATCCCGCAGTCATCTGCATGCAACCGATCGTCATTAGCCTTCGTGACGTTCCAGTCAGGTTCGACGCGGTAAGCTCTTCCTCGATGAGCTCGCAGCATCGCTCATCGAGTGCAGTACGCAGTAGCAATTTGGAGGAATACATCACATGGCAATCGTTCTTTATGTCGGTGGTAGCAAGGATGGCGAGAAGGGCGTGGTGCCCTACGGCTTCAGCAAATCCCGCGCCGACACCGCGCTGGGGCCGGAGTTCTACACGGAGCGGTTCATGGAACTGCAGGGTGTCGGCAAGGTCCGCCTGATGGCCCTGGAAAGCATGCGTGACGACATCGTCATGCAGCGCGCCGCCCGCCACTACCGCTGACCTTCGTAACACGCGGCAGGGCGCGCCCACCATCGCGCGCCCGCGCCGGCATCCCAGCCCAGGGCCAGTCCGAGCCCTCTCTTCGCCAGGATGCCGGCGTCCACTCCGGCCTCGCCGCTGAACCTCGCCCCCTGTCAATGCCTTGTCCGGCTCCGTCGTGGATTGCCAGAATGGGGTCTTCCCGAAACGCGGCATAGACCTGAAGCAATGCACGACGCCAAGAACGCCCAGAGCGCGCTCGCCCAGCAGATCGCCCAGACCATCGCCGACGAGATCGGTGCCCAGTCCGCCCAGGTACGTGCCGCCGTCGGCCTGCTCGACGAAGGCGCCAGCGTTCCGTTCATCGCGCGCTACCGCAAGGAAGTGACCGGGGGCCTGGACGACACCCAGCTGCGCAACCTGGAAGTGCGCCTGACCTACCTGCGCGAACTGGAAGACCGTCGCGCGGCGGTGCTGGCCAGCATCGGCGAGCAGGGCAAGCTCAGCGACGACCTGCGCAATGACATCCTGGCCGCCGACACCAAGAGCCGGCTGGAAGACCTGTACCTGCCGTACAAGCCCAAGCGCCGTACCCGTGCCCAGATCGCCCGCGAGGCCGGTCTGGAGCCGCTGGCCGATGGCTTGCTGGCCGACCCGACGCAGGACCCGCAGGTCTTTGCCGCCGGTTTCGTCGACACCGACAAGGGCGTGGCCGACACCAAGGCCGCGCTGGAAGGCGCCCGCGCGATCCTGATGGAGCGCTGGGGCGAAGATGCCGCGCTGGTCGGTGAGCTGCGGACCTGGCTGGGCGAGACCGGCGTGATCCGCGCGCGCGTGGCCGAGGGCAAGGAAACCGAAGGCGCCAAGTACCGCGATTATTTTGAACACGCCGAGTCGCTGGCGAAGATTCCCTCGCACCGGTTGCTGGCGCTGTTCCGTGCGCGCCGCGAGGAAATCCTGTTCCTGGAACTGGACCCGGGCAGCGAGGCCGAGGCCGGCCACCAGTACGCCGAAGGGCGCGTGGCGCGCAAGGCCGGCATCGCCGACCAGGGCCGAGCCGCTGACCGCTGGCTGCTGGATGCCTGCCGCCTGACCTGGCGTGCCAAGCTGCACACCCATCTGCTGCTGGACCTGTTCAACCAGGCCCGCGAAAAGGCCGAAGCCGAAGCCATCGCGGTGTTCGGCGACAACCTGAAGGACCTGCTGCTGGCCGCACCGGCCGGCCCGAAGACCGTACTCGGCCTGGACCCGGGCATCCGTACCGGCTGCAAGATCGCCGTGGTCGATGCCACCGGCAAGCTGGTCGCCACCGACACCATCTACCCGCACGAGCCGCGCCGCCAGTGGGAGCAGTCGCTGCAGACGATCAAGCAGCTGTGCGCCAGGCACAACGTGGAACTGATCGCGATCGGCAACGGCACCGCCAGCCGCGAAACCGACAAGCTGGCCGGCGAAGCGATCAAGGCGACCGCCAACCCGAAGCTGCAGAAGGTGGTGGTCAGCGAGGCCGGTGCGTCGGTGTACTCGGCGTCCGAGTTCGCGGCCAAGGAGTTCCCGGGCCTGGACGTGTCGCTGCGTGGCGCGGTGTCGATCGCGCGCCGCCTGCAGGATCCGCTGGCCGAACTGGTCAAGATCGAACCCAAGGCGATCGGCGTCGGCCAGTACCAGCACGACGTGGACCAGTACCGCCTGGCGCGGGCGCTGGACGCGCGCGTGGAGGACTGCGTGAACGCGGTCGGCGTCTACGTCAACACCGCCTCGGCCGCGCTGCTGTCGCGCGTGTCCGGCCTGTCGGCCACGGTGGCCGAGAACATCGTGCGCCATCGTGACGACAACGGCCCGTTCAAGCGTCGCAAGGACCTGCTGAAGGTCGCGCGCCTGGGCGAGAAGACCTTCGAGCAGTGCGCTGGCTTCCTGCGTATCGCCGATGGCGACCAGCCGCTGGACGCCTCGGCGGTACACCCCGAAGCCTATCCGGTGGTCGAGCGCATCGTGGCCAGCACCGCGCGCCCGATCAAGGCGCTGATCGGTGACGGCAGCTTCCTGCGTGGCCTGAAGGCCGAGCAGTTCACCGATGCCACCTTCGGCGTGCCGACCGTGCGCGACATCCTCAAGGAACTGGAGAAGCCGGGCCGCGATCCGCGTCCGGAGTTCAAGGCCGCGCGCTTCGCCGAAGGCGTCGAGGACATCAAGGACCTGCGCGAAGGCATGGTGCTGGAAGGGGTGGTGAGCAACGTCGCCGCCTTCGGGGCGTTTGTCGATATCGGCGTGCACCAGGACGGCCTGATCCACATTTCGGCGCTGTCCGATACCTTCGTGAAGGACCCGCGTGACGTGGTCAAGGCCGGCGACATCGTCAAGGTCAAGGTGCTGGAGGTGGACGTGCCGCGCAAGCGCATCGCCCTGACCCGGCGCCTGGACGACACCCCGGGCCAGGCCACCAGCCGCCCGGGCCAGCGCGATGAGCGCAGCCAGGGCCAGGGGCCGCGCCGCGACGCCGGCGGGCAGAACCGTGGGCCGAACCGCGGCCAGGGCAATGGCGGCCGCCCCGGCCCGTCGGCCCCACCGGCCAACAATGCCCTGGCCGAGGCCTTCGCCCGCGCCAAGCGCAGCTGAAGATCGTGCCCCCCGTCACGGTTGATCCGGGGCGGGGGACTTGTCGGTTTTCCCCGTGATTGCGCACACTTGCGCCTGAGGGGGGCGTTCGGCCTCCCCGCTGTCGCTGGGGAGGGCCATGACGCCAGCACGACCCGCCGTCTTCGTCGCAGGCTGCAGCGCTTCGCTGCGGTCGGCGCCTGCCCGCGCCGGCAGGGGACCGGATTGATGGCGGGCCAGGGAAACAACGGCAACGGGCTGCTCGAGCGGCGCCTGCAGGAGCTGGCCGAAGAACGCCGCCGGCTGGCGATGATCATCGATGGCACCTCTGCGGGTACCTGGGAATGGAACGTGCAGACCGGCGAGATGCGGGTCAACGCACGCTGGGCCGAGATCGTCGGCTACCGCCTGGAAGAACTGGAACCGATCTGCCAGAGGACGTTCCTGAAGCTGGTCCATCCCGATGACATCGCGCTGTCCGACGCGGCGCTGGACGACCATTTCGAAGGGCGCAGCGACAACTACGCCTGCCTGCTGCGCATGCGCCACAAGAATGGCCAGTGGATCTGGATCCAGGACCGCGGCCGCGTCTTCGAATGGGACGGGCAGGGCAGGCCGCTGTGGATGGCCGGCGCCCATGCCGACGTCACCGAGCTGCAGCAGGCCCGGCAGGACGCCGCCGAGACCCGCCAGCGCCTGCAGGCGGTGGTCGATGCGTCCGATGAGGTGGCGGTGATCGCCACCGATACCGACGGCACCATCACCCTGTTCAATACCGGCGCGCAGCGCCTGCTCGGTTACACCGCGCCGGAGGTGGTCGGCCAGCGCCGCCTCGATGCCTTCCACGATCCGGCCGAACTGAAAGCCTGGTTGCAACCGCTGGCCGATGCTGATGGCAATCTTCCTGGCGTGTTCGAGGCGCTGAGCGCGCGTGCCGACGGGCAGACCTACTCGCGGCAGTGGACGCTGCTGCGCAAGGATGGCCAGTCACGCCAGGTGCGCCTGTCGATCAGCCGCATGGAGAGCGCCGATGGAGCACGCATCGGCTACGTCGGCATGGCCATCGACATTACCGAGATCCTGCAGGCGCGCGCCGAAGCACGGCTGTCGGCGGAGAAGTTCGCGGGCGCGTTCACCTCCGCCGCACTGGGCATGGCACTGGTGTCGCTGGAAGGGCGCTGGCTGGACGTCAACGACGCGCTGTGCCGGATCCTGGGCTATCCGCGCGAAGAACTGCTGCAGGTCGATTTCCAGCGGCTGACCCATCCCGACGACCTGCAGACCGACCTGGCCCTGGTGCAGGACCTGCTGGCCGGACGACGCAGCCACTATCACCTGGAAAAGCGCTATCTCGACCGCGACGGACGCATCATCTGGGCGCGGCTGTCGGTATCGCTGGTGCGCAACGAGCACGGCGAGCCGCTGCATTTCGTGTCGCAGATCCAGGACATCACCGCCCAGCGCAGCAGTGAGCAGCGTCTGTTCGAGAGTGAACAACGCAGCCGCATCACGCTGGATGCAGTGGCCGACCTGGTGCTCAGCGTCAGCCTCGATGGCCGCATCGACTATGCCAATGCCGCAGCGGTGCGCACGCTGGCGGGCGATGGTGCGCTGTCGCTGGCCGGACACAAGGTACAGGACGTACTGGCGCTGACCACCGAGTACGCGCCCGGCTCGGTACTGGACGTGTCGGTACTGCTGGACCCGGAAAGCAATGCGGTGGACCTGCATGCCGATCTGTTGCTTCGCCTCGGCACCGCCACCGTACCGGTGGACCTGACCCGCGCCTGGTTGCGTGATGACGAAGGCCACGTGCGCGGCGCGGTCTGGGTGCTGCGCGACGACACCCAGCAGCGTGCACGCCAGCGCGAAGCCCGCCACCTGGCCGAGATCGATCCGCTGACCGAGCTGAGCAACCGCCGCGGTTTCGAGGTGCACCTGCAGCAGGCCATCACCCGCGTCGAGCGCACCGGCCAGGCGGCCTCGTTGATGTACATCGATCTGGATCGCTTCAAGCCGGTCAACGACACCTGGGGCCATCTGGCCGGCGATGCCGTGCTGTGGGCAGTGGCCAGCGTGCTGCGCCACGGCGTGCGCGATTCGGACGTGGTGGCGCGGCTGGGGGGCGACGAATTCGCGGTGATCCTGTCCGGGTGCACGCCGCGACGCGCTGCCCGCATCGGCGCTGAGCTGCTGCACACGCTGGCATCTCTTTCCATTCCGTGGGACCAGGACCGGCTGCGGGTCGGCGCCAGCATCGGTATCGCGCCGCTGGCCGGTGGGATGAGCGTCGATCAGGCCGTGGCCGCTGCCGATGCCCAGTGCTACCGGGCCAAGGCGCTGGGTCGCAACAACGTGCAGGTGCAGGGCGAGGCCAGCGAGCTGCCCGGCGATGATTCCGAAACCGCCGAAGGCTGATCTCAGGCTGTGAGAGGACGCGCGCGAATACTGCGCGCATCCCCACTCGAGCAGGTGATCCCATGAAAGTCTGGAGCCCGGTTGCGGTGCGGGCGTATGCCCCGGCAATGGTCGGCTGGTGCCTGGCGCTGGCCGCCAGCCTGCGCCTGGAAGAAGTGCGCGACGATCTGCACGCGCAGGCGTTGCTGCCGGTCCTGCAGGGCGGCGCCATCGCCCTGCTGGTGTTCACGCTGTCCTGTATCGGTGGCGCCAGTCTCGTGTTGTGGCGGGCAGGCAGGAAGGGCGCAGGATGATGGCGCTGAGGGCACCGCCATCATCCCTGCGATCCGCGCCTGGCTTCAACGCAGCACTTCATCCGAACTGACCAGCTGCACGTCGTGCATCAGGTTGAGGTACGCCTCGTAGTAGCCCTTGTGCGAGGCGCCGACGATGGTCAGCATGCGCGCACCCGGCTGTTGCCCGAGTACGTCGCGCATGTTGGCGACCATGCGCAGGTTGCGGGTTTCCCAGTAGCCCACGTAGTTGCGGCCGAAGCCCTCCGGCGACGGCTCGACCAGGGTCGCACCGAAGTCGCTGTTGTAGGCCATCATCGCGGCGTCCGCGCTGTTGTACGCGCGATACATCTCGAGCAGCCCCTCGGGTTTGTCGAGATTGGCTTCGAGTTGCTCGTCAGCGGCCATTCGCGTCTCGACGAAGGGATTGTCCCAGGCGGCCCTGATGGCGGCAGCGTAGGCCTTCTTCCGGGATGCCGGCGTGGGCGAATCCGCGGTGTGGTCGTCGACCGACCACAGCCGTTCCAGGCCCAGCCGTGCGGCCAGTACGCCTGCGACCATGCCCACTTCGTTCGGCTTGGCCATGCGGGTGTCGAGGTAGCGCACCAGTTCAGGGGTCAGGCTGTCACCGGCACGACGCTCTTCACTGGGCAACCGCAGCCACTGCACGACGGCCGAACCGTTCTCGCCCGCAGCGAGGAAAACCGCGGCCAATCGGCGCCGCTGGGCGGCGCTGGGTTCGCTCGGCCAGTCCGCAAGCAGGCGTTCCATCTCGGCATTGGCGCTGGGAACGTCCAGGCCGGTCGCGGCCTGCGCCGGTGCTGGATCGACGCAGTAGTCCTCGACACTTCCGGCGTAGCGGCCTGGATTGCGGCGCATGAAGTCGCACTGCAGGCCGGACAGGTTCTCCACCGCGATCACCGTTGGCTGCCAGGCCTGCAGTCGCTGCAGCAGGGGCTCCAGCATTGCTGGCTTGAAGGTCTTCGGCAGGCTGGACAGGTGCGGGCTGCCCAGCACCAGGACCTCGTTTGGGCGACCGGCAGGCGGACCCTTCAGCTGGTCGGGATGGAAGGACGGCCGATAGGCGGCATCGGCAGCCAGGGCACCGGTACTGCACAGTCCCAGGAAGAGGTAGCTGGCCAAGCGTGCAAGCATGTGATCTCCGTGTCCGTGAACATCCTTCAGGTCACTGCATGCTGGCCGTTTCCCGGCGTCCGGGAATCCCCCGTTGGTCATGGCCCTTTCGGCTTGCGTTGCACGCGCCTCATGAGCGAGGCTGGATGCAATGAAATCGTGGTGCAGGACATGACCTCAGGCAACCGGGTGATCGAAAGTGCGAGGTTGTGCCTGCGGCCTTTCACGGCGGAGGATGCCGATGAGGTGTTCGCAGCGATCACGCCGGGGCTGACACGCTACATGGCCTTCGAGCCGCCGCCGTCGGAGGAGGCCTTCACTGCGGTCTGGCGGGCGTGGTTGCCCACCATCGCCGAGGGGACGGACATCACCTTTGTCATCCGCCGACGTGACGATGGCGCCTTCCTTGGTCTGGCCGGCCTGCATCGAACCATGGACGCCGAACCCGAACTCGGCATCTGGATCGATGAAGCGATGCATGGCCAGGGCTACGGCCAGGAAGCCGTGGCGGCGGTGTGGTCGTGGGCTTCCGGGCGCCTGCGATGCGCGGCATTCCGCTATCCGGTGGCCGAGCAGAACGCGCCGAGCCGGCGTCTGGCCGAATCCCTGGGGGGCGTGCCCGTCGCGCGTGAGCAGGAAGTGAAGTACACGGCGATCGTCTATCGCATTCCTGCGCGCATGCCTGGAGTTGCGACGGACGTCGCGGAATCCCGCTAAAGCCCCGAACCCCATCGCCGATATCCCCTCTGGATCCCGCTCCAGTCACCCGCTGCAGGACCCCAGGCTGCCCCCGATGGGCGGTCCGCGCTGTGTGTTCCGCCGTTGCCTATGCCGATCGCACCCGCACCAGACGTTCTTGCCAGCCGCTCGAGGGGTGCCTGCCGGTACCTGTAGTCCCAAGCAACTGAAGTTGCCGCCGGGCATCCCGCCCGTCGGGTCGCAACCGCTTACCGGACACCGAGGATCAGACAATGCTCATTCCAGGCTTCACGGCGGGCGCGCAGGCGCCGGCCGAGCTGCATACCCGTTGGTCGCCGTGGCGCGCGCTGCTGGGCGTCCTTGCTCCGCATCAGCGCACCCGCACCGAGCCGGCGGCAACCGACCGCGCCGAACTGGAAGCGCAGGTCGCGGCGCTGCATCGCGTGCAGGCCGTCATCGAGTTCGCGCTCGATGGCACCATCCTGCAGGCCAACGACAATTTCCTGCAGGCGATGGGCTACCGGCTGGAGGAGATCCAGGGCAAGCACCATTCACTGTTCGTCGATGCCGAGCAGGCGCGCAGCGCCGAATACCGCGACTTCTGGGCGCGGTTGGGGCGCGGCGAATATGACGCCGGACAGTATCGGCGCTTCGGCAAGGGCCAGCGCGAGATCTGGATCCAGGCGTCGTACAACCCGGTCCTGGATCGTCAGGGACGGCCGTACAAGGTGGTCAAGTTCGCCACCGACATCACCGCGCAGAAACTGCAGGCGGCCGATTCGGCCGGGCAGCTGGCGGCGATCGGCAAATCGCAGGCAGTGATCGAATTCGGCATGGACGGGCGCATCCTCTCGGCCAATGAGAACTTCCTCGCCGTCACCGGCTACAGCCTGGATGAGGTGCGTGGGCAGCACCACTCGCTGTTCGTCGAGCCGGGCCATCGCAGCAGCGATGAGTATCGCCGGTTCTGGGAGAAGCTCGGACGCGGCGAATACGATGCCGGCCAGTATCGCCGCTTGGGCAAGGGCGGGCGCGAGGTCTGGATCCAGGCCTCCTACAACCCCATCCTCGACCTCAACGGCAAGCCGTTCAAGGTCGTCAAGTACGCAACCGACATCACCGCGCAGGTGCATGAGAACCAGGCCATGCAGCGCGCCGTGGCGCAGACCCGGGAAGTGGTGGCCGCTGCCAAGCAGGGCGATCTGACCCGACGCGTTGCGATGACGGACAAGCAGGGTTCGATCGCGGAGCTGTGCGAGGGCGTGAACGCGCTGGTCGAGGCGATGGCCGCCATCATCGGCCAGATCAAGTTCGCCGCCGACACCATTGCGGTGGGCGCGACCGAAATCGCGCAGGGCAACAGTGACCTGTCGCAGCGCACCGAGCAGCAGGCCGCCTCGCTGGAGGAGACCGCGGTGTCGATGAAGGGCCTGGCCGAGACCGTGCAGCGCACCGCCACCAACGCACGCCAGGCCAGCCAGCTGGCCGGTGGCGCGGCCGATGTCGCTGCGCGTGGCGGCAGCGTGGTGCACGAGGTGGTCGAAACGATGGCGGTGATCAACGCGTCCTCGCGACGCATCGTCGACATCATCGGGGTGATCGATGGCATCGCCTTCCAGACCAACATCCTGGCGCTGAACGCAGCGGTGGAAGCGGCACGTGCGGGCGAACATGGCCGTGGCTTCGCCGTGGTCGCCACCGAGATCCGCGAGCTGTCACAGCGCTCGGCCAGCGCGGCCAAGGAGATCAAGCACCTGATCGACGAGTCGGTTGCCAATGTGGGAGCCGGCACTGCCCAGGTCGAGAGTGCGGGCCGCACCATGGATGAGATCGTGACCAACGTCCGCCGGGTGAGCGACCTGATGATCGAGATCAGCACCGCCTCGCAGCAGCAGAGCGATGACATCCAGCAGATGAACCATGCGGTCGATCTGATCGACCAGGGCACCCAGCAGAACGCGGCCCTGGTCGAGGAGGCCTCGGCGGCGGCACGCAGCATGGAGGAACAATCGGCGCAGCTGCTGCAGACCGTAGCGAGCTTCCGTGTGCAGGGCGGGGGTGGCCATCCGCACGGGGTGGCCGCGTTGCACGCGGTCTAGGCACGGCGTCCGTCAGCCTCCTCCCCGGTCGTCGCGTCCGGGGCGAGCTGCACGCAGTTGCGGCCGGCGTGCTTGGCCCGGTACAGGGCCTGGTCGGCGCGGTCGACCAGGTCATCCGGCTCGCGCTCGTCGCCGGCAGCCTGCCAGGCCACGCCGACGCTGATGGTCACACGGCCGTGCGGGGCAGGCAGTGCCGCATGTTCGACAGCAGCGCGCAGCCGTTCGCCCAGATCCAGCGCGTGCGAGGTATCGGATGAGGGCAGGGCGGCAATGAACTCCTCGCCACCGTAGCGGGCCAGCAGGTCATCGCCGCGCTGCAGGCAGCCGTCGAGAATCGCCGCAACAGCGCGCAGGCGGCGGTCACCTTCAGGGTGACCGTAGGTGTCATTGAGCCGCTTGAAGTGATCGATGTCGATCATCAGCACGGCCAGGCCAAGGCCCTGGCGGCGGGCACGGCGGTGGGCCGCGCCAAGCGATTCATCGAAGCTGCGCCGGTTGCCCAGCCCGGTCAGCGGATCGCGCCGGGCCAGCGTTTCCAGCTCATCGCGCTGGCGCTGGATTTCGATCTGGCTCAGCACGCTGCGCAGCGCATAGCCGAGCAGGGCGCCGATGAAGCCGACCGTGGCCAGGGTCGGCTGCAGGCGTGCGACCAGCAGCGCTACCATCATCAGCAGCAACGGCAGCATCAGCGGCACGCCGGCATCGACGATGCGCCGCAGGCTGCGCGATACCGGCACCGCTGGGCGGCGGTTGTTGCCGGCCATGACCGCCAGCAGTACGAACAGTCCACTGATCAGCAGGTCGCCCCAGTTGCCGTCGGGCACCTGCGGCTGATAGGTATTGATGTAGAAGGCCAGCAGGAAGTAGCCCAGCGCGTAGATCGTCAGCGTCCGGAAAAAATCGCGGCGGTCCGGATTGTCCTCGGCCAGGAAACGGATCAGTGCAAAGCAGAACACCAGGCTGTTCTGCACGCTGCTCATGGTGTTCAGGCACTGCGTCCACAAGGCGGTGTTCAGTGGCGCCATCGCCCGCGTATGCCCGTAGTACAGCAGCCATAGCAGCGCGATGATCCCGAGGTCCACGGCACGGATGTAGCGATTCCCGCCGCCCGGGCTGGCGGCCACGTAGGTCAATGGAATCCGGTAGAACACGTACAGGATCAAGGATGACGCGGTCATCTGCGCAGGGTCGAGGCCAGCCACGTTGCGGTACAGCAGGGCCAGCAATGCAAGCGAGAACAGGGCGACGGCGGCGCCCAGCATCCGCCACTTGCAGGCGGCCTGGCTGTCCCGTGCGCGTCTCAGGCAGGCCAGTGCGGCCAACAGAGGAGCGGTGATCAGCAGAAGATAGGAGCCCACTGGGTCCTGGGGGCCGATCAAGGCAATGACGAGCGCGTGCGTGACCAGAAAAAACAGTGCAGCACGCAACGTCATGCATTCCCCCGCCCCCGGATCCGGCAGGATCACGATAGGCAGATGTACGTGAGGCTGGCAAGAAAAGTGTGCGCTGCGTCTAGTGACAACCTTGTCAGAAGTCGCAGTTGTATTTCAAAGGGGTGACGCGACGGTGCCTTCAAGGTGGGCGTACATCCAGAAGTTCCGGGGATGGCCCCGCACCTTGCGATAGGCGCACAGCAGCCCTTCGCGCTGCATGCCGAGGCGTTCCAGCACGGCGATCGAGCGGGCGTTGCTGTCCAGGACGGTCGCCTGGATGCGCGTCAGCGACCGTACCGCATGGCCCCAGTCGAGCACCGCGCGCGCCGCCTGCGTGGCCAGCCCCTGTCCCTGCCAGTGCGGGTCCAGGTCATAGGCCAGCTCGCCGCGGCCATGCTGGAGATCGATTCCGTTCAGGCCGAAGGTGCCGATCAAGCGATCGTGGGCATCCACCAGCGCCCAGCGCGGGTCGGGGGACGCAGGTCGGTAGCTGGCGACCTGCTGGCGCAATGCAGCTTCGGAGATGTCGCCCCAGCTGGTGTGTTCGATCACGCCTGGTAGAGAGAGGTAGCGGGACCACGCAACCGCATCATCCACCCGCAGGGCGCGCAGGCGTGCGGGCAGGGTGTCTGGAAGTGACGGCTGGCGCGAGGCGGGCATGCCGGGCAGTGTGGCCGCCCCGGACCTGGAAAAGCAAAAGGCCAGGTCGAGGACCTGGCCTTTGATGCTGTGGTGCCGGTGAAAGGCACTTCCGGCCATTTTCCGGCCAATCCCGTGGAATCCCTATCTGTGACTATTTCAAGCAGTATCAACAGCTTGCGTACATCCGAAGGATGGCCGTAATCCCGCGATTCCCCGTGCCTGCCCGATAGCGTTACGCCAGAATTACGCCGAACATTGGCCCTATGGCATCTATCCAACGACGCGGCACCTCCTGGCGTGCAGAGATCTACAAGGACGGTCGACGCGAGTCGAACACCCTCCCGACAAAGGCCCAAGCGGTCCAGTGGGCGCTGATGCGCGAGGCCGAGCTGACCGGGGCTCGACTGCCAGAGAACACAGTGAAGGACGCCCTGCGGCGCTATGCCAACGAGGTGGCACCCAAGCACAAGGGAGCGAAGTGGGAGCTGGCCAGGCTGGGCCTGCTGGAGCGCGATCAGCTTTCGCTGGTCCGGCTGCCGGCCCTTCGGCCCATCCACCTGGCCGAGTGGAGGGAACGACGTCTGTCCCAAGTATCCGGCGCCTCGGTCCGTCGCGAGATGAACCTGCTGCAGTCGGTGTTCAAGTCGTGCCGCAAGGATTGGGGCTGGCTGAACAGCGATCCGATCAAAGACGTGGACAGGCCCCAGGCGCCGGCGAGCCGCAAGCGCCGCGTACCACAGGAAGAGATCGACAGGCTGACACTGGCGCTGGGGTATGACGGCGGCGTACCTGAGACGGCGCAGCACCGGGTGGCCCTGTGCTTCCTGTTCGCGCTGGAGACCGCCATGCGCGCGGGCGAGATCCTGGGGATGAAGTGGTCGGACGTGTCCGCAAAATCCGTGACTCTGCCCAAGACCAAGAACGGCGACGTGCGCCGGGTGCCGATGTCAGCCCGAGCGCGGGAGATCGTCGGCCTGCTGCCGCAGGATGCGGACAGCGTGTTCAATCTGGATCCGGGAACGCGCGACACGCTGTTCCGCCGCGCACGCGATGCTGCTCAGATCGAGAACCTGCACTTCCACGACAGCCGCGCAGAGGCGATCTGGCGGCTGTCGAAGAAGCTGGACGTGATGGAGTTGGCCCGCGTCATTGGCCATCGCGACCTGAAGAGCCTGCTGATTTACTACCAGACCGACGCCGACGAGCTGGCTGACCGGCTCGGTTAGCTTGGCGCCACTCCAGCACCTCGCCCGCGATCCAAGTTGCCGGACGCATGGTGATGCGGATTGGGAAGTCAGGCCGGCAGGCGACAGTCTCCAGCACCGTGCGCGCGGCCAGGCCAAGCAGGGAGCCGACTTCCTCGGCGCCGATGGCGCGCAGCTCAAAGGGGATGTTCTCGGCAGCACTCATGTTGTCCTCCTTCAGTTCGTGGCCAGCGCAGCGCGCAGCTGCTCGTCTGGATCCGGGTAGCAATCCATGTAGGCGCCGATCACTTCGGCCGCGACTTCGGGGACGATGGCGTTGCCGAACGCTTTGAGCGCACCCGCGCGGCTGTACCAGTGGATCGCTTCCGGGTCCTCGGTTCGGCCTTCGAATCCGGGGCGCACAATAGCCATGCGTCCGAGAACCCCATGAGCCAAGAGACGAATTCCGGATTGAGGGACCCGGCGGGCTTTCCCATCGTGTCCTGTGATCCATTCGGCGTTATCCCAAGCGCCAGCGCCACCGCCTGGTTGAGCGGAACTCCAGTGTCGTGCGGACGCGGTGGAAGAACCCCGCGGTTCGCGTCCGTCGCAGTTGCGGTCGGCCACATCGCTGCCACCGCCACCGCAGCGAGATCCGGCCCGTGGTTCCGCGCTGCTTCCCTGATCGCACCCTCCGTCGATCGCACGCCCTTGTCGGCGAGCGAGGCGGTCGGCGTCGGCCACAGGCCCGCGATGCGGGGATAGTCCAGCGGTGCCAACACATTCACCACGACCGTGGTGAGCGATTCCTGCGAGCCCTTCGTGTCCCCGCGCCGACGCTGGTAGCCCAGCCGCGCTTCGTGCGCCATTGGCGTGGGCCACAAACCAGAGTCGATCCCGGCGATGGGGCGCGTCGACGGCACAAGCTGGGACAACGACCGCCCGGCAGGCGTAGTCCTCTGCTTCCAGGTCAGCAGACACTCCGTCGAGCCAGTTCTTGCCAACCGCCGCCGCAACCTGTTCTCCCATGACGACAGCGGGCCGTCGGGCACGGATGAGGCGAAGGAAGTGGGGCCACAGGTGCCGATCGTCATCCTGGGCTTTTCCTTTACCCGCGACGGAGAACGGCTGGCACGGGGCGCTGCCGGTCCAGAGCTCGCGGTCGTCGGGCCACCCAGCAAGTCGAGCTGCAAGGGACCAGCCGGCGATGCCGGCGAAGAAGTGGCATTGCCGGTATCCGGCGAGGTCTGAGGGTTGAACATCGGTGATGCTCCTGGTGTCGACGTGGCCAGGCGGGATCAGCCCGGCATCGATGAGGTTGCGGATCCACTGAGCGGCGTAGGGATCCCATTCGCTGTAGTAGTTCATCGGGCACCGCCCCTGACATGCGCCATCACCCTCTGCGCCTCGGCCATGTCGCCGCGCGCCAGTGCCTGCAGGGCCAGCCGACGGGCCTCCCATGCGCGCACGGTTGCCGGTCGAGCCTTGGACAGGTCCACGCCCGACATGCTGGCCAGCTGCCGGCCGACCTGACGGTGGTCGATTGCCTCAGCCATGAGCGCACCTCCGCCAGCACCAGCGCAGCCCATTGCGCGCGGCGCGGCATGCGCGGCTGATCGCCCACAGGGTGGCGATGCCGGCCGCAAACCCGGCCAGGGCGAACACGTGAACCATTGCAGCGGTGAGCAGCTGGTCAGCCATTGGTCTGGCCTCGCTCATACTCCTCGTTGAGCCGCTTGCACTGCAGCTCAGCTTTCGACCATCCGTTTTTGCGGAAAATGTCCCATCGGGTCACGGTGCGCCGTTCATGGGTGTCCTGGACGTAGGCGTACCGACTGCCCGATGTCTTCAGGACCACATATCGGGGAGGATCCTTCTCGGTGTCGCCGCTCATTTGCCCGCCGCCTGGCTGTCGAGCCAGCCCTGCAGGTCCGCGACGCACGCGTCCAGCGCTCGCTGTGCGCACTGCCCCTCGTAGGAGAACGGGTAGTCGCTGTTCTTCCAGGCATGCAGCATCTCGCGGAGCCCGCCCAGGTCCACGGCCTGCGCGGGCGGGGCGGCGAGTGCGCGAATCCGATCCGGCAATGCTCGGTAGCGCGCCGCAGCATCGTCTCGATAGATCCCGTAATCGTCCCAGCCGCTGTCGGAAGCCAGGTATCCACATGCATCGGAAACGCAGCTTTCAACGTCGTCGGCCAGTTGTTCGAAAGCCTCTGACACCGGCTCCCCCACCGGCTGGCGGGCGGCGAGGGCTTCTTCAAGAACGTCCACACATAGCCCTGCAGCGGACCGATCCGCCTCAGTCGGGAAAGATGCTATTTGGATGTACGCCCGGATGTTGCGACGTGCGAGTTCGAGCATCCGATGGTCCTGACCACCCGGGGAGGGCTGGGCGGAGAGGGCGGCGAGCGCGTAGTCCCGCATCTGCTCGGGGGTAAAGGCGTTGTGCGCCTCGTGACCGAAGTCCCCACCGGTGACGTAGCCAGCCTTCGGCAGCGGCGGCAGGGCATCCCCCAGCCTCACCCTCCCACCGGGCTGCGCGTCCGCCAGGGTCTTGTCAATGCTCATGAATTCTTGCTCCTATGAATGGCGTTGATGACAGAGCGCCTAGCGATACGGGCCGCCTTGGCGTCGCTGATGCGCTCTTCGCCGAAATGGAGGCAATAGGCGCGTGCTCCTTCGATGGTCGCGGCCTGATAGCCGTCCTCACCCTTGACCACGATTCGCACTGCCATGCCCAACTCCAGCAGTTCGTAGCGGCCGGATTTGCTCGGCAGGTCGCCATCCCAGAGAGGCCCGTTCTCCACAAGGGCGATGAGTGTGTCCAGCGCACCGCCTGAAAGGGTCTTGTCGTTGGTCTTCATGCAACCTCCTGCAGTTGGGAGGCCTGTTCGGCCTCGATCAGGGCATAGCCGATGCGGTCGACGCGCTCGCGCAGCTGGCGGCGTGCGATCAGCAGCTGCAGCGCGATGTGCCGGCGGTGGTCGTGCAGCTGGAACGTCCGCGTCTCGATGTGCAGCTTCCTGGCCAGGTCGCGGCGGAACAGGCGGTAGGTGAGGACGTGGCCGCCCAGCACCTTGTCGATGGACCGGCCCCAGGCGAAGCCCTCGGTGCGCTTCGGCAGCCGGCGGTCGTAGCGGTGGTGGGTCATACGGCCTCCGGTTCGGCAGGCTTCGGCATCCATTGGGTCGGCCGCAGATCGTCCTCCAACCAGCCCCATGCCTCGCAGTACCACTCTTCGAAGTCCTCGGGCAGGCAACATTCTTCAATGTCGCTCTCGGACATGACCATGTCGGGCGTTGCAATCATTGCGATGAAGACGCCCTGATCTGGACGCCACACCAGCACCTCCTGCCCCTTCGGCGCCGACTCAATCGGCTGCCACTGCGGCGAAAGGGCGGCAACGATCAGGGCAATCTCTGCGTCCTGGCCCTTGCGGATTGGCAGCAGGCACAGGTCACTGAGCAGCTTGCGCGCCCGCTTCTGGATAGATTCCTTGCTCATGCGTGGCTCCGAAGCAGCACCGGCCCGACCGGGTAGTGCCACAGGTTGGTGAGGTTGTTGAGGTGCACCTGCAGCGGATCGCGGCGCAGGGGGCGCAGCGGGTCGTGCAGGCGGCGCTCGGTGTTCCGGCAGGGCGCGCACGCGGCGGTGGCCTTGCCGTTGATCAGGGGGAAGAACCGCAGCGGCAGCCGGGCCGCGCACTTCGTGCAGGTCTTCATGCGTCGGTGCCCAGGTAGAACGGGTCGATCTTCCAGCCGGCTTCGCGCGCCGCACGCAGCCGCAGCTCGTTGGCGTCGAACTCGTCCAGCTGCAGCGCGGTGATGGCGCCCTCGACGTGGTGCGGCTGCAGCGGCCGGTCGGTGCGCTGGAACACGCGCCACACACTGAAGGGCTTGCAGCCCCATGCGGTGGACAGCTCGCCCAGGCTCTTGCCGTCTTCGTGCACGTAGCGACGCACCAGGTCGCGGGCGGTAGCGTTCGGCGGGATCGGCTTCCGCATGGAAGCCTTCAGCCCTGGCGTGCGGCCGCTCACGCTGCCACCTGCTGGTGATCACCAGCGCGCAGGCTCTGCTCGAACCCGACCACCATCTGCCGAAACGGTTCCAGGTCGGCGCGCAGTTTCGCGATGAACGCCTCGTCGCGGTCGAAGCGGCGCCACCACAGCTGCTTACCGACGGCGGTCAGCGCTGGGCAGTACAGGCCGATGTGCCACCACTTCCGGTCGGTCAGCCACATGCAGCCCTGCGCCTGCTCGAACACCTCGCTGGCATCGCCGTCGATGTGGAAGGCGCGCAGCTTCTCCGGGTTAATGAAGGCCTTGTACTCACTGCCGCCGTCGTCGTTGATGAAGCCATCCGCCGAACAGCCGTAGTTGCCGCAGTCGCTCAACACGAACCCGGCACGCTTCACCAGCAGGCCGGACTGCACCTCATGCTCGGCGCGCGCGAAGGGTTCCAGGTCATGGCCGCGGCGCATGGCGTAGGTTTCGAAACCTTCATCCAGCGGTTGACCGCTGATGCGCTCGATCGCCAGCCGGAACGCGTAGTTCTTCGAGGCCTCGCTGAAGTCGCCGATGGGCTCGCCGGCCAGCGCCTTCTCGATCACCGCCGACTTCGGCACGGCCTTGTAGCTGGCCGCCTCTGCAGCAGCCTTCGGTGCCATACCGGCCAGCACCGAGTCCACGTAGAGCTGCTGCTGGTCGGTCAGCTCACCCACGCGCGAGCGCGCAGTGGCGAACATGCTGGCGGTGATGACCCCGGCCCTGGCGTTGTGCCAAGCGTCGCTTCCTTGGTCGCAGCGAATCAGGCGCATCCTGCGGCCTCCCTGCGCTCGATATCGCTGTCGATACGGTCGATGATGCTGGGGGCGCCTTCGGGTTCCACCAGCTCCGCGTCGGCCTTCTCTGCCTCTGCCTTCAATGCAGCCAGCCCGCCCTGGCCGATCATGGCGCGCTGCTCCTTGGTCAGCTTTCCCCACGCCTCGCCGAGTGCGTCGACGCCGGCGGACGCAATGTCCTGCAGGCTGGCGTACAGCTCGATGCGTTCCTCGGTGTCCTCCGGGGGCGGCAGGGCGGTGCGGCTCTGCGCCTGCTGCTCGATCACCGCCAGCCCTTCGCCGCCATCGGTATTCAGATGGTGGATCGCGGTTTCCAGGCGCTCGGTCTTCGGCCAATACTTGTAGGCGCGCTTCACCACGGTTTTCTTCGCCATCTCGCCCCAGTCGGTGACCCACGGGCAGGATTTCTTCTTCGATACCCAAGCCTTCCATGCCGACGAGCGGTCGCGGATGTCGTTGATTTCATCCACAGACATTGCGGTGGTCAGGTAATCACCTTCGGGGGTTTTCACCACCACGTAGGCGCCGACAATCTCGCCGCGGTTTCGGCTGAACGGTGCCCGCTTGTGGATTGGCTCTTTGTCTACCCCGACCAGCTCGAACAGGTCGTTCTCGTAGACCAGCTCGGCCTGGCCCCAGCGGATCGACCCGGAGTCGATGGCCAGATCCATCAGGCCCATGTAGCTGATGTCGAGGCAGATCTTGCCATCGCGCGGCACCAGGTAGGCCTGCTTCTTCGCCGGGTTGAGGCTGATGCCGATGGCAGCGATGTTGACGACCGCCGCGATAACCGACGTCCGGTTCTGCATCGCGATCTTCATCGCGTAGTCGTTGCCGTACAGCGTCTGCAGGGCGAACTCCGCCTCGCGGTCGAAGTTGATGGACCGATCAGTCAGCACCGAGGCGAAAGAGTCCTTGGTGCCGTAGACCGAATCCTCGATGGTGACGATCTGGTTCATGGCTGCTCTGCTGGTAGGTGGAATGGATGCCGGCGTCGTGGAATCCCGGCCGGCGCGGGGCCCGTGAGGGCGGGGAATGCGTTACGCGGCCAGGTCTTCCTGCTGCGCGGCAGCGCTCGGCGGCGTGAGGCTGATGCTCACTGACCCGCGATCCCAGGCTTCGAGAAGCGGCGCGAAGTCATCGGACTCGATGGTGGTGTTGACCTTCAGGGTCAGCTCGACGCTGCCGCCTTCGATGAACGAGACTTTCTCGATCACCAGCTCTGCATCGGCGAAGAACAGCGGCTCGATGTGTTCCAGGAGACTGTGAATCTCCAACTCGTAGCCCTTGATCTTCATGCCGATCTTCTGTTCCTTCAGGTACGGGAACTTCAGAGCGGTGAGGTAGTTGCCGTCGATCGGCAGGTTCTGCTGCGAGCCGCTGGACGGCTCTTCGTAGAACGACGGGCGCAGCTTCTTGTCGATGATGTCCAGGATCAGCGAGCTGGACGCCGCAGTGAACGTGATGGTGGCGGCGGGGACCCTGTTCTCGCCGTGGTTCTCTTTCCGCAGGCTCAGATGCGAGAACTCCGCATCGTGCTTTTCAAGTTGGAACATCGGTGGTGCCTCTCAGGAAGGCCGGCCGCGCCGGCGGGAAGTCAGGACCAAGCCAGCGGCCAGCACATCGCCCAGCCAAGGCCGAGGACGATGGCGACGCAGCCCAGGAAGGCGAGGAAGTCGGCGGAGTTGCGGCAGCCAATGCGCGCGAGCAGGCGACGCCGGCGGACGGGGACGCGCACCGGCCGCACCAGGTGCACGAACAGCACCCCCACGTGGTTGAGCTGCACAGCCCACAGCGAGGCGAGCCACGCCCAGCGGTGGACGGTCACCAGCTGCTCGGTGCGGGTAACAGGGCAGACGGAGAAGACGCCATAGCGGTCAGCGCGCATCGTCGTTTTCCTCCACGCACAGGCCGTCCACGGCCTCGCGGTTGTGATCGGTGTCGGTGGGTGCGCACGCGGCGAGAGCGGCGCGCAGGCGGTCGTCGGCGGCGATCTGGTCTGCCAGGTCGCGGGCTGCGAGGGAGGCGTGCGCGGCGGCGAAAACTTCGGCCACACGGCGGTCCTCGGCTTGCAGTTCGTTGAACAGGTCGAGGTGCGCCTTGCCCACGCGCTCCCGGCGGACGCTCGCGCTGTTCTCGACGTCCGTGGCCTCGCAGACCAGCAGGCCCAGCATGGTGAGGGTGCGCGGCGGTCACGACAGCACCGCCTGCGCCAGCACAGCGGCCAGCACGCCCAGGCAGAACGACAGGGAATTCGTGACGACAGTGGCGACCACGTGGTGGCGCTGCTCGCGTTCGGCGGCGGTCATGCGGCACCGCCTTTGACGCGGGCGAGAGCCTTGGTAAGCGCGCGTTCCCCAGCTTCCTGCGCGGCCTTCTTCGTGGCGTATCCGGTGCCACTGCGGGGGCCTGCTACGAATGCCCACTGCCCGCGCCCTGCCGCGTTCACTCGCACAGTCCACAGCACATCGACAGGGGCGCTCATGCCGCCACCTGCTGCAGCGCCATTTCCAGCAGCTGCGCGTCGATCGCTGCGGCCTCGTCCCGGGCCAGCCGGTACAGGTCCTGCAGCGCGCCTGAGCCCATCAGGTCGGCCGGGTCGGTGTGGTGCAGCCGGTACAGCGCCAGCGACACCTCGGTGTAGTGGGTACCGCTGAAGGTGCCGGCCGTCAGTTCCTCGGCCGCCCGGAGCTTCGCCGGGTCGGTGCGGTAGGTCTTGGCCAGGTCCGCGGCCTGCTCGGCGCGGTGTTCCTGACCGAAACGCGGATCTTCCTGGTTGTCCCTGTTGCGCTGGGCGCTACGTGCCCGGTCGCTGTATGGCTGCAGTGCCATGGTGAACCCCGTCATATGGCCCGGGTGGGCCGACGGGTTCTAAGCTATGGCATTCCATAATCCCTTGTCAATGGGATCCCATAGATTTGGCGGAAATTTTTTTGGGGCTACCTCGGCAGTACCCGAATAGCTTTTGCCCGGAGGAGGTCCTGATAGAGCGTTTCATCCTCCAAAACGGCATAAGCAGCGCGACGAGCGTCTGATTTCCGAGCGGCGAGCATGGAGTAACCGGCTACTACAACGCAGGCAATTGCCCATACGTAGGAGTGGCGCCCGAAGAGAACGGCAAAGCCAACCGCAGCGGGAATCCAAATCCAACCCGCTGCCTTCCGCATTGGGCTTGGGGGGATACGGTGCAGCTCGAAGGACAGCGCTGACTGGTTGACCTTTATGTAGGCCGCTCCTTGGCGCACCAGCGCCACCACCTCGCTGTAGGGGAGGCTGTTCAGATCCAAGGCCATTCCTGCCCGGTTGCTCGCCATCAGCCCTCCCAGCTACCGATCCAACGCACTCGGCCAATAATCTGGATCGGGTGACGTGGACTGTCCAACCGCTTCGGCTTACGCCAGTTGTGGTCGCCCCTGGGATTGTCCGCTTTGAAGAACACCAAGTCGTCGATCACTTCGCAGCGCTTTACGTGGTATTCCTTCGCGGCGCCTCCGCCATCGACCATGATCACGTACATCTGGCCGTCTCGGGGGGTTGTGTCGCTCGTGTCGAACAGAATGGCGTCACCGCTATGGATGCGCGGCTCCATGCTGTCGCCCTTGCCATACATGACCGCCAGGGCATTTGGGCGCAGGCGTTTGCGCGCCAGAGACTCCGCCCTGAATTTCAGTTTATGGGTTTCGGCGTACTCCTGGGCCTCGGGACCGCCGCCAAGGCCAATGGCCTGAGCGTACCCGCTGATATCTGCCCAGTCGCTGTCATCGTTGCTCGCTGCAGTTCCTTCCATGGGCCCCCGGCCGGTTTGCAACCACTTCGGGGATACCCCAAGCGCCTCCGCGATCTGCGGTAGCTGCGTCGTCCCTGCCTGGTCGTTGTTCTCGATGCCGGCGAGAGTGGGGTACTTCACGCGAGCAGCCTCGGCCAGCTGAGGGCGAGACATACCCCGAGCCTTCCGTGCTTCCTTGATCCGGTCACCTACGGTGTTCATGGAGGTGAGCATTACGGAAAACCATTATGGGATGCCGTTGACAGCCATCTATGGCATCCCATAGTCTGGGCCGACCTCACTGGAAACGGCACATGGACATCACCTGGGCAGACCGAATCAAAGCGCTGGAAGAGCGCGGCTGGACCCTGACTGACATCGGCCGTGCCATCGGCAAGTCGCCGCAGACCGTCAGCGACCTGAAGCAGGGACGGACGAAGGAGCCGGGGGGCATGGCTGCCGTTCAACTGCACCACCTGTACGCGACCGGAGCGAAGCCGGCTGGGGCTGCGGCCTGACATGGCCGCTCACCGCGCCGCGACAGGGAAGGGGATCACCACCCCGGGCACCTTCCGGCGCCGCCGCGGCCGCACCACCTGGCCGACTGGCCGCACGTCGACCCGCTCGCCGACCCGCTTCAACACGAACCACTTCCCACCCATTCGCATGAGCGTCAGGACGTTGGCTCCGGCCAGCTGATTCGTTTTCGCCACAGGGCTGCACTCCGATTTGGGGATGCGGCCATTTTCAGAACCAGTCAGGGGAACGCAGGGGAACACGTTGACCCCAGCATTCCCATCCACGGGATAACTGCATGAAAAGCCTAACAATTACCTACGATGACAGCATCGCGCGCAACAGGTCGTTGCGTGAGCACATCGCGGCCCAGGTGTACGCCGGCGCGGGTGTGACTGCGATCGCCGGTCGGCTCGACATGGCCCCTTCGAAGCTGAGCGAGAAGCTGGCCGGCTGCGACAGCGGTGGCAAGCCGCGTGGTCTGTCGATCGACGACCTGGAGCGCTACATCGCTGAGACGAAGGATGTCACGCCGATCCACTACCTGATCGAGCGCTACCTGATCTCCCCCGAAGCGCAGCACGCCGAGGCGCTGGCCCAGTTCTCGAAGCTGGCCGCGCTGATGGAGCCGCTGGCCAAGAGCCTGGGAGCGAAGTGGCCATGAACGCTACCGAGAAGGCCATGCTGGCCGTGCGCTCGCTTTGGTTCATCGCTGGCTGCCTGCCGCTGCTGCGGGGTGCCTGATGGCCAGGATCCGCTCTATCAAGCCCGAGTTCTGGTCCAGCGAGCAGGTGATGGAATGCTCGCCGATGGCTCGGCTGCTCTTCATCGGCCTGTGGAATTTCTGCGATGACGCCGGCAACCATGTGGCCAGCGCCAAGACGGTGAAGGCCGAAATCTTCCCCGGCGACGACATTGGCTCGTCGGATGTGCAGCGAATGCTCGACGAGTTGTCGTCGAATTCGCTGATCGCCTTCTATACCAATGGTGACAAGGAATATCTGCACGTCACTGGCTGGCGCAAGCACCAGAAAATCGACCGCCCGACGTTCAAACATCCGCCATTCTCGGGTGATGCTCGACGAGGGCTCGACGAGTCCTCACCCCCGGAAGGGAATGGAGTGGAGGGGAGTGGAGAGGAAGGGAAGGGAGAAGATCTATCCTCGCTACGCTCGGATTCGTCCAACGCCGCTGGCGTGGACCTGCTCGGCGACGCCGCAGGCCAGGGCAAGGGGCAGGGGCAGGACGCCAAGGCTGACCTGAAGGCCCGCAAGGCCGACCGCATCCGCGAGATCGCTGCCGATGCGCAGGCTGCGTTCAACGCGACCATGGCCAAGCCGCACGGCCTGCTGTCCAAGTGCACCGTGCTGAACAAGCCGCGGCTGAAGGCGGTCGAGAACGCTCTGCCGACCGTGCGCCAGCTCTGCCAGCAGCTGTTCGGCAGCGAGCGGGTGACGCCCCAGTTCTGGAAGCTCTACTTCGAATCCGCGGCCGATGATGATTTCTACTCGGGCCGGGTGAAGGGCGGCCCAGGTCATGAGAACTACGTTCCCGACTTCGAAGTCCTGCTGCGCGAGAAGACCATCGCCAAGCTGGCCGACCGGGCGTTGTCCGAGGTGGCCCAATGAACGCGGCTCGTGACGAAGTGAGCCGCCTGTCGGGCCTGTACGGCGACCAGCAGGCCCTGCGCCTTCCGCCGCACAGCATCGATGCCGAGCAGTCAGTGCTGGGCGGGCTGATGCTGGTAAACCGGGCGCTGGTCGAGGTGCAGGACGTCCTGGTGGAAGGTGACTTCTACCGCCGGGACCACCAGCTGCTATGGCGCTGCATCCTGCAGTTGGCCGAGAAGCGCCAGCCGTTCGACGCGGTGACTATCGGTGAATGGTTCGAGGCTGCCGGGCAGTTGGAGCTGGTCGGCGACGGTGCCTACATCATCGAACTGGCCAACAACACGCCGTCGGCGGCCAACGTGCGGGCCTATGCCGAGATCGTGGCGGAGAAGGCGAAGCTGCGTGCGCTGATCGATGCTGGGCACGACCTGATCGACGCTGCGTACAGCCCCGAGGGCCGCAGTGCGCTCGACCTGATCGGGCATGCGCAGTCTCGCATCGGTGGACTGTTGGGCAGCGAGCCGTGCGACCTGGAGCCGGTGGCACCGGTGATGGCTCGCGTGTTCGACCAGCTGTCCCACGCTGCCGAAACCGTCGACGGCATCACCGGGTTGTCTTCCAGCCTGGAAGATCTGGACCAGATCCTCGACGGTCTGCTGGGCGGCAGGCTGTACGTGCTGGCGGCTCGGCCAAAGATGGGCAAGACGACCCTGGCGCAGAACATCGCCGAGCAGGTGGCCCTGCGCGCCGGCAAGTCGGTGGCGTTCTTCAGCTTCGAAATGAAGCCGGAGGAACTGGGTAAGCGCATGCTGGCCAACCTGGCCGGGGTCAGCGGCGGCAAGCTGAGGTCGGGCAAGCTCGACAACGCCGACTGGCAGAACGTCACCCTCTGGACCCGCAGGATCGGCGAGGCGGCAATGCGCATCAGCCGGCCGCGCATCGCCAAGGTGCAGCACGTCTGCGCCCAGGTGCGCCGCATGAAGGCGCAGGACGACAACCTGGTCCTGGTGGTGATCGACTACCTGCAGCTGATGCACGTCTCGGGGGACAACCGTGCCGCCGGTATCGGCGACATCACCCGTGCGCTGAAGCTGCTGGCCAGCGAGCTGGACATCGCGGTGCTGCTGCTGAGCCAGCTCAACCGCGACTTGGAGAAGCGCCCCGGCGACAAGCGCCCGATCGTGGCCGACCTCCGCGACTCTGGGTCGATTGAGCAGGACGCCGACGCGGTGATCTTCATCTACCGCGACGAGATCTATCACCCCGACAGCCGTTGGGCTGGCACGGCCGAGCTGATCGTCGCGATCCAGCGCGATGGCGCCCCGGGCATGGCCCGCGTGTCCTACGAGCCGAGCTACTTCAGGTTCTCCAACCTGCCCGAATGGTGGGAGCCGAAGCAGACCAGCGCCTCGGCACCGCCTGCTGGGACCGCGCCGAGGGCTCGCCGAGGGCTCGCCGCCGCGTTGCCGATGGGTGATCGAGAATGACCATGACCGCTGCAGCGAAGAAGATCCGCGCCAAGCGCGCGCGTCGGCCGATCTACCTGGTGGTGGCCAAGCTGATCGACCCGAACACCGGCGAGCTGGTTGGCGCCCTGGTGCCGGCCAATGCCGTCGACCAACGCCTGCTGCGCGATCGCAAGTTCCGCGTAGGCCGGGAGATCCGCGGCGAGCTGAAGCAGCCGCGCGAGGAATGGCAGCACCGGCTGATCCACAAGATCGGGCACCTCATGGTCGACAACGTCGAGGGCTGGGAGCAGCTGGACGCGCACGACGCGGTGAAGCGCCTGCAGCTGGACGCCGACGTGTGCTGCGAGACGGTAGAAATGGACGCCACGCCGGTCATTGCTGCGGTGCTGGACGCCTGCGAGGCGCTGCTGGGTGCGGGCGCCCGCAAGGTGCTGGCCGGTGTGCTGCCGGAGATCCGCACCATCCCGGTCAAGCGCGCCGAAAGCCTGTCATTCGACGAGATGGAACAGGCCCGGTTCCAGGAACTGTTCGACGGTCTGACCGAATACATCGGCAACCACTACGCCCACGTCATGCTCGATGACGTGCGCGCCGAGTTCTGGAACATGGCCGGCTCGAACAGGAGAGTGGCGTGAAAAAGCGATATTCGGTCTATTCGGTGTTCCTGCTCGACGGTGACCGCCGCCTCATCTCCCGCCACTGGTGGCGCTGGACGGCCACTCTTTGGGCATGCGAATGCGCGCGCCACTGGCTCGCGTATGCGTTCGAAGTGGTGGATGAATGCGCTGGCGCTGCCGGACGGGTGAAGTCGTGAGTGGGGCGGGCTTCATCCCTCACCGGCAGTGCATGGTCGCCAGCGGTGAGTGCTTCATACAGGGGCGCTGCCTGCAGAAATGCAACCCGTCCACGTTGCACGGTCTGAGTACGGAACAGCTGCTGATCATGGCCGCGCAGGCGCAACGGAAGGCAGTGGGCCAGTCATCGCGCATTGCGGCTGTGATTGACCAGATGGTGCAGGACGTCCGTGGGGGTGCCCGATGAAGCGCGGCCGCTCTACCGGCAAGCCGACCGTGTCCCAGCAGCAGCGGATGGACGCTATCACCGACATCGGCTGCATCGTGGCCCATAGCCTGGGCATCGACCTGGGCGACAGGCCCATCCCCGCCGAGGTGCATCACCTGACGGTCGGCGGCAAGCATGGTGCCAAGCGCCGTGGCCACGACTTCACCATCGGCCTGAACCCATGGTCGCATCGCGGCGAGCCGTTCGGCGGGATGTCCGCTGCCCGATGCGAGGAACTGTTCGGACCATCCTACGCCCGGCAGCCGCGCAAGTTCCGCCAGGAGATCGGCAGCGACGACTACCTGCTGGATCTGCAGAACACCCTGATCGAGAAGCACATGAAGGAGAGCCGCCAATGGCGAGCCGCTTGATTATCAGCATCGACCCAGGCCTGACCGGCGCCATCGCGGCGCTGGTGGACGGTGCGCCTGGCCCGGTGATCGATATGCCGTTGCAGACCGTGGGCGAGAGCCAGGAAGTGGACGCCCGGGCGATTGCGCTGTTTATCCGTGCCTCGCGCGATATGAACCCAGGTGCGGCCGTGTCTGGCGTCATCGAGCGGGTTCGTGCCATGCCCCCGAAGCGCGGTCCTGACGGCAAGGAAGAGCGGAAGGCGGGACCGCAGTCGTCGTTCAACTTCGGCGACCACTACGGCAAAGCCAAGGCGGTGTTCGAGTTGCTGGGCGTCCCGTACCTGCGAGCCGAGCCAGCGAGCTGGAAGCGCTGGTTCGGACTGACCAACCAGGGAAAGGACGCGGCTCGTCTGCTGGCGATCCAGCGGTTCCCATCCGCCGCAGACCAGCTGACGAGGAAGAAGGACAACGGCCGCGCTGATGCGCTGCTGATTGGCCTGTACGGCGACAGCCTGATCAGGGGCGGCGCATGACCACAGCGGAGGCCCGCACGCGGAAGCGATACAACGCCTACCTGCGCCGGCATGGCGTGTGCGCGGTTTGCACCATGCGCGAGCGCGGCAGCAGCCCGGCGCATTGCCAGCGCCGTCCGGACCGGCAGGGCGGCTGCGACACCGATGGCCTGCTGCCGGTGTTCCGATTCGACGAGAACGTGTTGGAGGGGATGCGCGATGGCGACCGATGATTACCTGACAGCGCAGCTGCGTGCCTGGGGCTTCGCCCAGGCAAACCGGTTCGCGCTGACCTACGCCGATCGCAGCACCCACGTGCTGGAGAAGGCCCGCGACATGGCGCCTGGGACCCGGGAACGGGCCCTGCGCGATCTGGTGGGCCGAGATGGCTCCTGCCGCCGGCGCTTCATGGCCGACCGCAGCGGCGTGGAGGGCATGGGCATGCTTCCGACCTGGGCGGTGGACCCGGTGCGGTCGACGAACGATGCCGACAAGCCGCACGACAACCCAGAGATCGCCGTCGATGTCGGTATCCCCGACGAACTCCGGTGGGTCGAGCAGGCGCTGGCGTCGATGATGCGGCAGCACCCGCTGCGCGCCTTGGTGCTGCATACCGAGTACACGGTGTCGGCCAGCCAAGCGGTGAAGGCACGCATGGTGGCGGAGAAGTACGGCGGTGCACTGTCGCTGCGACAGTATCGCTACGAGCTATCGAAAGGGATTGATTGGTTTCGAGGCAGGCAGGCTGCGTAAGGCCGGCGCGGCCTGAAGCCGCGCCGGGTACATCTCAACGGATCAGGAAGAGGACGATCGGAAGCAGGAGCTTCGTGATCGCCTTCAGGTCCGCCTTGACCCGGAGCTGGATATCTATCATGTCGGGGTTTCCGGCACGTCGATCCCAGCGGCGCCGCCGGGACCGTGTTATCGATCTCGGCCTTCTTTATCGTCGCGTTGCTACGACGTCGATTCGGTGCATGCATTCACCTCAGCGAATTCGAGACCGCCGAACTCCTTGGTCTTTCTCGGTTCGCCGTCGTCGTCACGTGCAACGCTTCGACCGTTTTGATCCCGAGGAGACTGGATTTCTTTGGTCCCATTGAGCAGCGGCCACGCCACCCTCGAACACCTGGCTGGGGGTTCTGGCCAAGGCATCACGCCTTGGTTGACCGCGATGCTACGCCATTCAGGGCGGAAGTCCATGCCGATTGCAGTGGTTGACAGTGACGTCACCGGATGCTTTCATTCTGCAACTGTCAAGAATTGTCCCTGAAGCCCCGGCCCTGCGTCGGGGCTTCTGCGTTTCCGGGACTGCGCTTTCTGCGGGCGTAGGCCAGAGGTCAAGGCTGCCGGGCTCATAACCCGGAGATTCGCCGGTTCGAATCCGGCCCCCGCAACCATCCACGCCCGTCCACCCTCACCGGACCAATTCGCCGAGCCTGCCGGGCTGCGGTGACGGGCACCTATCGACCAATCGGGGAGGGCGTCATGCCGAACCGGATCAACCATGGAACCGACATGCGGGGAGAAATCATTGACGCGGTGGGGACCGCTGCCCTGAAGGTCACGCCGCCGGTAACGGTGGCCACGGCCGTCGCATCGGGGTTCACCCTGGACAAAGCGGTGCTGGTGCTGACGGCCATCTACCTGGTGGGCCAGATCGGCTACCTGGTGTGGAAGTGGATCCGCGAATGGCGCCAGGCGCGCCGCGGTGGGGTGATCGGATGAAGGGCAAGGTGATCGGCGGCAGCGCCGCAGCCGTCATCGCCTTGGCCGCGGCCGCGCTGGTGAAGCCGTGGGAGGGCTACTCGCCGACGCCGTACATCGACATGGTCGGTGTGGCCACCTACTGCTACGGCGACACCAGCCGTCCGGAGAAGGCGGTCTACACCGAGCAGGAGTGCGCCGAGAAGCTCAATAGCCGCCTGGGCAGCTACCTGACCGGCATCAGCCAGTGCATCAAGGTGCCGCTGCGCGAGCGCGAGTGGGCCGCGGTGCTGAGCTGGACCTACAACGTGGGTGTGGGTGCAGCCTGCCGCTCGACGCTGGTGGGCCGCATCAACGCCGGTCAGCCCGCCGCGAGCTGGTGCCCGGAACTGGACCGCTGGGTCTACGCCGGCGGCAAGCGCGTGCAGGGCCTGGTGAACCGTCGGGCCGCTGAGCGCCGGCTGTGCGAGGGCCGGTCGTGAACCGCATCGCCATCGCAGTCGCCGCCTTCGCCCTGTGGTCCGCAGCCATGTTCGGTGCCGGCTGGGCCTGGCGCGGCGACCGGGCAGAGGGCAGGGAAGCCGACCAGCGCGCCGCCGGCGCCGAGGCAGTCGCGGACCAGGTGAACCAGACCCGTGCCACCGAGCACGCCCAGGCCGAAACGCTGGCCACCATCGGAGCGAAGCATGAAGAAGACCGCACTGCGGCCGCGACCGTCCCTGCTGCTGTTGTGGCTGACTTGCGCGCTGGGCGCCTCCAGCTGCGCGACGACCTCGCCACCTGCAGCACAAGCCTCCTGTCCCAAGCCGTCGCCGGCGCCGTCGAACGTGATGCGCACGCCGAACTACGAGCAGAGGTTGCGGGAGCTGCTGTTCAAATCGGCCGCGACGCCGACAACCACGTCCGCGCCAGCCAAGCCGTGATCCGGGCGGACAGGGAGCAGTAATGGCACGCCCAAGCAAGTACAGCCAGAAGCTCGCCGAGCAGATTTGCGAACGGCTGGCTGATGGCGAGAGCCTGCGCACCATCTGTAGCGGCAACGGGATGCCCAAGCGCTCGACAGTCTTCCGGTGGCTGACGGAGAACCAGGCATTCCGGGACCAATACGCGCACGCACGCGAGGCGCAGGCCGACGCGTATGCCGAGGACACCGTCGATATCTCCGACGAGGAGTGCACGATGGTCCGGGCGAGCAAGCACGGGACGGCTGACGATGACGGCGAGGGGAATACGGAGGTTGTCTTCGACCCCACTGCCGTGGCCCGCAATCGTCTGCGGGTGGATGCCCGGAAGTGGTACGCCGGGAAGCTGGCCCCGAAGAAGTACGGCAACAACCAGACGGTTGAGCATCGCGGGCGCGTCTCCCTGGAGAGCTTGGTTGCCGGGCACGAGGACGGGTCGGAACAGGAATGAGCGGAAACGAGGCAGTCCTCCAGGCCCAGCGGCGCATCCGCCTGTGGCGCGCGGAGCCGGTTCGGTTCGTGGTGGATTGCTTCGGGGTCGAGCCGGACGCGTGGCAACTGGAGGCACTGCAACTGCTGGGCGGGCCAGCCAAGCCGAACCGTAAGCTGTGCATGAAGGCGTGCACCGGTCCCGGTAAGTCGGCCTCTCTGGCGTGGATTGGCTGGCACCGCCTGGCCTGCTTTGCGGCGAAGGGCGAACACCCCAAGGGTGCGGCGCTGTCGATCACGGCGGACAACCTGAAAGACAACCTGTGGGCAGAGCTGGCCAAGTGGCGCAGCCGCTCGCCGTTCCTGGTGGATGCGTTCGAGTGGACGAAGGAGCGCATCTACGCCAAGGATCACCCCGAGACGTGGTTCCTGTCGGCTCGGTCGTTCGCCAAGGATGCGGACGCGGACGCCATCGGCCGGGCGCTGTCGGGCCTGCACAGCCAGTTCCCTTTCATCCTCTTGGACGAGACGGGCGAGATGCCGGCGGCGGTCGGTAAGGCGGCGCAGCAGATTTTCACCGGATCGCCGACCGATGCGCTGGTGGCACAGGCGGGCAACCCCACCAGCACCGCTGGCCTGCTGTACGAGTCCTGCGGCAGCGGTAGCTGGCCGGTGATCACCATCACCGCCGACCCGGAGGATCCGAAGCGAACCCCGCGAGTGAGCAAGGAACACGCGCAGGAGATGATCGACGAACACGGGCGTGAGAACCCGTGGGTGATGGCGACCATCCTGGGTCTGTTCCCGCCCAGCGGCTTCAACTCAATGATCGGCATCGATGACCTGGAGAAGGCGCAGGCACGGCACTACAGGCCCGAGCATTACCGTGCTGCCCCGGTGATCTTGGGGGTCGACGTGGCCCGCGAGGGCGACGACAAGAGCGTCATCGCCCGCCGACAGGGCCAGGTGCTGTACCCGTTGGACAGCATGCGCATCCCTGACACCACGCTGGTAGCCGCCCGCACGTCCACCGAGTACGACAAGCATGAGGCTGATGGGCTGTTCGTCGACGAGACGGGCGGTTATGGCGCCGGCGTAGTGGATGACCTGCGTCGGCGGCAGTACCAGCCGGTGGGCGTGAAGTTCGGCGGCAGCCCAATCGACGCGCGCTACTTCGACAAGCGCAGCGAAATGCTGTTCCTGGCCTGCGAGTGGATCCGGTCGGTGGGAGCGATTCCGGTGGATCCGGACCTGCGGGAGGAACTGCTGGCTCTGCGCTTCACGTACCAGAACGACAAGTTCCGGGTCATCCCCAAGGACATGATCAAAAAGCAGCTCGGCCGCTCGCCCGACAAGGCTGATGCGCTGGCGCTGACCTTTGCGTACCCGGTTATTCGCCGGCCGCGTGACCCCGACGGCGCACCCATCGAGGCGCGCCACCACGCTAGCCAGCAGGCCGGTGAACCCTACAACCCGTTGGCCTGAGGTATCCCCATGTGCAACTCCGCCCCCAAGGTGAAGCCGGTGGCCGCAGCGCCCGAAGTGGCGCCCGAGTCCATCGACGATGCCGCCGTGAACGAGCGTGACCGCGAACGCCAGCGGCAGCGCCTGCGCTTCGGCGCCAGGTCGACCATCCTGGCCGGCGACACCAGCTCGGCAATGCCGACCGCGTCGGTCAAGACGGCGCTGGGTGCCTGACGCCATGTGCACCTCGCGCCAGATCATCGATCCGGGTGGCCTGCTGTTCGGAGACAAGACCGGCAAGTACGCCGACCCGCTCGGCATCACCAAGACCGCCGTGGGTGATCCCACTGGCCGCGTGCGGCGCGCTCGCAAGGAAGCCGAAGACGAGCGCCGCACCTACGCCAGCAGCGGCGCGTCCTCTGTGGCCTATCGATCGCTGGCACCGACGACAACCGCGCTGGGTGGAACAGCTCCGCGCAACACCGTGCTGGGGGGAGGCTGATGGACATGATGGAGCTGCGTGCGCACTGCCGGCGCCGCAAGAAGGCCATGCAGGACGCTCAGACGGACTGGGTGCCGGACTGGCGCCAGGTGGCCGAGTACGTCGACCCAACGCGCGGCCGCTTCTACGGCGAGAACGACAACAAGCCGCGCAAGCGCAACCGCGCCAAGGTGATCAACAGCACCGCGACCGAAGTGCTGCGGGTGATGGCGGCCGGCATGATGTCGCACATGACGCCCAAGGCGCAGCCTTGGTTCCGCGTGACCACACCGGACCCAGCGATGGCCGAGCAGTTCGGCGTCCGTGTCTGGCTGGACGATGTGGCGGCGCGGATCCGGGACGCCCTGGCTAGCAGCAACTTCTACAAGGCCATGCCGGTGGTCTACACCGAGGATGGTCTGTTCGGCACTGCTCCGATGCTGATCCTGGAAGACCCCAACGAGGTCGTGCGCTTCTACTCGCTGACGGCCGGCACCTACGCTGTCGGCCTGGACGATCAGCAGCGCGTCGACTCGCTGTGGCGCCGTTACACCAAGACCGCGCGCCAGCTGGAGCAGCGCTACGGGCAGGAGAAGCTGCCGGCGCGTGTGCGTGAGGCACTGCCGCAGAATGGCGACCGCACGTTCTGGGTCGAATCGCTGATCGAGCCGAATCCGGACGAGCGCCCTGGCATCGGCCCGTTGGGGCTGCAGGCGCCGCAGTACCGGGCCTATCGCGAGGTGGTGTGGATCGACGGCTGCGGTGAGGGCGAGAGCGGGGTGATCGACATCGGTGGCCACTACGAGGCGCCGCATGTCGTGGCTCGCTGGAACCCGGTCGCGGAGGACGTCTACTCCACCTCCCCGGCGATCGACTGCCTCGGCGACATCAAGCAGCTGCAGTATCTGGAAGGCGAGAAGCTGCGCCTGATGGAAATGGTGTCAGATCCCACGCTCGGTGCCCCCGAATCGCTGCGACGCACTGGTGGTGCGCGGCTGCGTAAGGGCGGGATGATCTACCTGCCGCAGGATTCGGTGAACGCCAACGTAGCCCCGGTGTACACCCCAGACCCCAGGGGAGTGCAGCAGGTCCGGGAAGAGATCGCCACGATCGAGCAGCGCATCCAGCGGTCTTTCTTCTACCAGCTGTTCCTGATGCTGGAGGCCCTGGGCGACAAGACCGACCGCACTGCCACCGAGATCGCCACCCGCAAGGAGGAGAAGGCGGCGGTGCTGGCGCCGACGCTTGAATCCATCACTGACGAGGTGCTTGATCCGGTGATCATCCGGGTGTTTCGCCTGCTGGAGCGCGCTGGCCGCATCCCCGAGCCGCCGCAGATTCTGGCGTCCGTACCGCTGAAGATCGAATACACCAGCATCCTGGCCCAGGCCGCGAAGGCAGCTGCAGTTGGCTCCATCGAGCGCACGGTGCAGTTCGTTGCAGGCGTCGCGAAGGCAACTGGCGATCCATCGGTCATGGACAAACTGGATACCGACCAGGTGGTCGACGAGTTCAATGCCGCCGTCGGTGGGCCTGCCTCGATGATTCGCGGCGACGACGCAGTGGCAAACATCCGTGCCGACCGCTCCCAACAGCAGCGCCAGCAGCAGCTCGCGGCTGCCGCACAGCCGCTGAAGGACGCGACCCAAGCGCTGAAGACTGCCAGCGACACGGTGCCCGAGGAAGGCTCTGCGGCCCAAGCGCTCATTGATGCCATGCAGGGTGCTGCATGAGCCGGCCGGGGCGCAGCCAGGAGGACATCGACCAGGAGCGCCGGGAACGCCAGCTGGCCGCGCTGGAGCTTCGCCAGCTGCGCGAGGACGTCCGCACCGTACTGGCGGAGCCTGTGGGGCGTCGTGTGGTCTGGACGTTCCTGCAGGCCATGGGCGTGGACACCAGCGCGTTCAACACCAACGCCATGGCGCAGTCGCGCGCCATCGGCCGGCAGGAGGCCGCCCAATGGTGGCTCTTGGCCATCCGCGACAACTGCCCGGAACGCGAATCCCAGATGCGCGCCGAGGCCAACAGTGCACTGAAGCGGCTGCAGGCGCAGTCGCAGCAACCAGAGGAAAACGAGCATGTCGACTGAAACCGCCGATACCACCAGCAATCAAAACTCTGGCGAAGGCGAGGGCAGCAACACCACCACCAGCACCACGGGACAGCAGGGCACCGGCGCCAATGGCCAGCCGGGCACCGAGGGTACGGGGGATGGAGGTGACGCGAAGGGCGCTACCGGCAAGGACACCCAGGGCAACGACGGCAAGACCGGCAAGCCCGAAGGTGACACCGCCGCAGGCGCACCGGAGCAGTACGAGGCGTTCAAGGTGCCGGACGGGTTCACCCTGGAAGGCGACCGCCTCGGACAGGCCACCGAGTTCTTCAAGGCCAAGGGTTGGACGCAGGAGCAGGCCCAGGAGGCGATCGACCTGTACACCCGTATGGCCGGCGAGGACGCGGCGGCACTGCAGCAGGCTGTGGAAGCACAGCGCCTGCAGCAGCTGGAGCAGTGGGGCGAACAGGCCAAGGAACAGCTCGGCACGAAGTACGACGAGACGGTGAGCCTGGCCACCACCGCGGTGAAGGCCGTGAACGACCCTGAGCTGACCAAGGCGTTCAACGAGCTGGGCTGGGGCAACCATCCGAGCCTGATCAAGGCGTTCGCGTTTTTCGGCCGTCTCGGCCGCGACAGCCCCATGGACGGGCTCGGTGGTTCGACCACCAGCGGGACCGGTGACCGCAGTCTGGGTCAGCGCATGTACCCGGACATGAAGTAACCCCACCCCTCAACCACACCACACCTCAACCGCCGCAAGGCGGTTTTTCATTTCAAGGAGCAAGCACCATGGCTGTTATCGGAAACACCATGCCGACCCTGCTGGAGGCATCCAAGCTGTACACCGGCGATGGCACCCCGCTGCCGGTGGCCGAACTGCTGACCGAGCAGAATCCCATCCTCGACGACATCCCGTGGTTCGAGTCAAACCAGACCACCGGCGAGCGCCTGGCGGTCCGCACCGGCCTGCCGTCGGCGGTGTACCGCAAGCTCAACGCTGGTATCCCGGCCAGCAAGAGCCGCTATGCGGACGTCACCGAGTCGACCGGCATGCTCACCTCGCTGGGCAAGATCGACAAGGCGCTGGCCGACCTGTCTCCGAATCCGGCCGACTTCCGCGTGCGCGAGAACATGGGCCACTTCACCGCGATGAACCAGACGTTCGCGGATCGTCTGTTCTACGGCGACACGGACATCAACCCGGAGCAGTTCCTGGGCTTCGCGCCCCGTTTCAGCACGGCTGATCCGGACGACGCCGAGAACGCCGTGCAGCTGATCAACGGTGGCGGCACCGGTACCGACAACTCGTCGATCTGGCTGATCGGCTGGGGCAAGGAAGGCGCCTACGGCATCTACCCGAAGGGTTCGAAGGCCGGCCTGGTCCACAAGGACTACGGCGAGGAGCTGGTCAAGGACGCCGACGGCAACGAGTTCCCGGCCTACCGCGACTGGTTTGAATGGCACCACGGCATCGCCGTGAAGGACTGGCGCAACATCGTCCGCGTCGCAAACGTGGACATGAGCGCTCTGACCAAGGACGCCTCGGCCGGCGCCGACCTGATCGACCTGATGGTCCAGGCGGTTGAGCAGATCAACGCGCCGGAGGCCGTGAAGCTGGCGTTCTACGTGCCGCGTACCGTTCGCAGCTTCCTGCGCCGTCAGATCACCAACAAGGACAACGTCTGGCTGTCGATGGGCGAAGTCGCTGGCCGCAAGGCGGTCCAGTTCGACGGCATCCCGGTGCGCCGGGTCGACGCCCTGTCGGTCAACGAATCGGCGATCACCTTCCCGTAATCGGGCAGGTGTGCCGCAACCCATCCAACCCGGAGCAACGTAATGATCCTCGACGCACAGAACGAGTTCTCCAACGGCCAGGCGGTGACCGCCACGGCCATCTCCACCAACGTCATCGACACCGGTACCGACAAGAACCCGGTGAAGGACTTGGGCGGCCCGGAGCCGATCTATCTGGTGATCCAGGTGGACACCGACTTCGCCGCTGCCGGCGCTGCAACCCTGGCCGCGAGCCTTGAATCGTCCGCGGCTGCTGGCCTGACCTCGGCCAATGTCCACTTCAGCACCGGCGCACTGGCGTTGGCCACGCTGAAGGGCGGCACCACTGTGGCCGTGGTGGCCCTGCCCAGCGGTGACTACCTGCGCTACCTGGGCCTGCGCTACACGGTTGCCACCGGCCCGATGACCAGCGGTGCGGTGTCGGCGTTCCTGACGCGCGATCCGCAGCTGTACCGCGCGTACTGGGCTGCTGTCGGCCGCTGATCCCCCGAAGGCACCAGCGGTGCCACCACAGAGCCGGCGGCAGTAGTCGCCGGTTCTTCTACGACCGAACAGGAGTCGACGATGTCCGAAGCAACCAGCAAGAGCGCCCAGCGCTCCAACAAGGCCGTGCGCGGCAGCCTCCCACCCGAAGGCACCAGCGGTGCCCTCTACGAGGTCACCAAGCGCGCGCACAAGATCAACGGCCGCGACTACGAGCCGGGCGAAAAGGTGTTCTGGGCCGGCACACCTGGTGTGCTGCTGAAGCCTCTGAACGACGAGGCCAAGGCCGCGGTGAAGGAAGCAGACGCTGCGCGCGCCAAGGAAAAGGCTGCGGCCGAAGCCAAGAAAGCGCGATAACGCCCGATCACAGAGGACAGCACGATGAAGCTGGTATCGATGAAGCGGGATGCGGATAAGGACGACCGCGACGACAGCAAGGAGTGCTGCGAAAGCGCGCACACCCCGGATTATCCATGGGGCACTCGCCTTTGCCTGGAAGACGAGCAGCTGCAGAAGCTGGGCCTGGAATCGATGCCGGCAGCAGGTGCACGCCTACAGATCGGCGGCGTGGGCGAGGTGATCGGCTTCCGTGAGGAACAGGTCGATGGCAAGACCCGCAGGACCCTCGACATTCAGATCACCGAGTTGGGAGTCGAAGGCTTGGGCCGGCCGATCGCCCAGCGCATGTACCCGGATAAGGAGTAGGCCATGGCTTCCCAGGTCCAAATCTGCAACCTGGCCCTGGGCAAGCTGGCCCAGGACATCACGATCACGTCGCTGACCGAGCGTTCCAAAGAGGCGCGCGTGTTCTCGCGCCTGTGGGATCCGATGCGCGACCTGGTGCTGGCCGACCGGCTTTGGCCGTGGGCCATGAAGGCCCAGCGCCTGGCGGTCGCCGCTGAGGCGCCGATGCCCGGTTGGGAGATCCGCTACGCCCGTCCGGCGGATTGCATCACCGTGCTGGCCATCACCGACGACCAGGGCATGCGCGCCGGCCGCCGCTTGTCGCGCTGGTGTGGGGCGCAGTTCCGCCGCTGCCACGGCATCCAGTTCGAGCAGGCGATGGGCGCGGATGGCACGTCGCTGCTGTGCGACCGGGCCGAGGCCTATCTGATCTACGTTGCCCGCGTGGAAGACCCGGAGCGCTACCCGGCGCACTTCGTGGATGCGCTGGCCTGCAAGCTGGCCGAGGAAGGCGCGCCGGCGATCATCGGTGCCAATGGGTTCTCCAACAAATCCGGCCTGAAGCAGCTGTACCAGCTCGCGCTCAGCCAGGCCGCGGCGCATGACTTCAACGAGGCCGACGAGGACGAGCGCCAGCCTTCGATGGCCCAGATGGCGAGGGCCTGACCATGGCACGTCTGCTGCAACCGAGCATGTCCGGCGGTGAGCTTTCGCCCGGGCTCCAGGGTCGCGTCGACATGGTGCGCTACGCCATCAGCCTGAAGACCTGCCGCAATGTCATCACCAAGCCAACCGGTGGCGCTGAGAAACGCCCGGGCTACCTGTTCCGCGGCGGCGCCAAGCACAACGAACGCGCCACCCGCTTCATCCCGTTTATCTACTCGACGACCGTCAAGTACGCGATCGAGATGGGCGACGGCTACATGCGGTTCTGGGTAGGCGGCGCGCTACTGCGCAACGGGGCAGGGGACATTGTCGAGGTGGCCACGCCTTACACCGGCGAGGACATCTACAAGGTGCGGCACACGCAGTCGGCGGATGTGCTGTTCCTGGTGCACCCGTGGATCCCGCAGAAAGAGCTGCGCCGTCTGTCCGTCGACCAGTTCGAGCTGCGCGACTTCGAATACCGACGCGGACCGTTCCGCCCGTTCAACAACGACGAGGCCGCGCTGCTGGCCGTGTCCGGTACCCAAGGCGTGGTGACGGTGACGACCAACGTCCCGACCTTCACCGCGGAGATGGTCGGCTCGCTGCTGTATGCCGAGGAAAAGGAACTGCGCTCGGTGAAGCCGTGGGTGGCGGCGGAGAAGAACGTGCCGCTGGGTGCCCTCCGCCGGAGCGACCAGAAGGTCTACCGCTGCGTGAGCATCCCCGTGGTCACCGGACTGGAAGGAACGCCGTACTACGTCTGCGGCAGCGTGCGCCCCGTGCACGACAGCGGCCGTGCGTTCGACGGCCCGCAAGACGTGAAGTTCGACAACGTCAACGACTACGCCGTCGGGGTCGAGTGGGAGTACGTGCACGGCGGGTTCGGGATTATGAAGATCACCGCCTTCACCAGCCCCTTCGAGGTCACCGCCACGGTGATCGAGCGGATCCCCGACAGCATCGTCGGCAACGTGCCGCCGCCGGTAGCCGGTCCCTGGACCTTCAGCGGCGACGGAACCACGAAGCAGTTTTCCATCCCTGGCGCCACCAGCAGCAGCTACTTGGACTACCAGGTCAAGATCGACGGCGTGCCGGTTCAGTCCAATCCGTACTACCCGGGTGGCAGCGGCACTGGCGGCACCAGTGGTGGCGGCATCGGCCGCGGCGGGAACGTCGCACAGGAGGTGCAGTGATGGCACAGGGCTGGACGATCGATCCCGGCGCGGACCTGATCAACTTCTACGAGGCACCGCCAACCGGTACCAACAACATCGTGGTGACCCAGTACGCGGCCGGCGCTGTCGGTGGCACCGACGTCTGGGCAGTCGGTGCCTGGTCCTATCGCTACGGCTACCCCGGTGAGGTCGAGTTCTTCGGCGACCGCCTGTGGTTCGCTGGCAGCCCGGGCGATCCGCAGACCGTGTGGGCATCGAACATCGGCGATTACCCCAACTTCGGGCGCAGTTCGCCGATAGTCGACAGCGACGCGGTGTCGTTCACGATCAATGCGCGCCAGGTGAACGCGATCCGCGACCTGGTGCCGCTGGACAGCCTGCTGGTGCTGACGACCGGCGGCGAGTGGAAGGTCACCGGCGGCCAGGACGCCGTAGTGACGCCCAGCACGATCGGGATCAAGCCGCAGTCGGCCTATGGCACCGGCGACCTGCAGGCCCGGGTGCTGGGCGAGTCGGCAGTGTTCCTGCAGGCACAGGGCCAGCGCGTGCGCGATCTGGCCTACCAGTTCGAGAAGGACGGCTTCCGCGGCAACGAGATCAGCATCTGGGCCGACCACCTGGTGCAGGGCTACACGTTCCGCGGCATCGAATACAGCACGGCGCCCTGGCCAATCCTGTGGATGCCGCGCACGGACGGTGTGCTGATCGGCTGCACGTACATGCCCGAGCAGGAGGTCACCGGCTGGCACCCGCATGAGACCGACGGCGAGGTGCTGGACGTCTGTTGCCTGCCCGGCGAGATCGAGACCGAGGTCTACCTGCTGGTACGCCGCTTCATCAACGGCGAATGGGTCCAGTACGTGGAGCAGATGGCGCCGACCCGGTACGACGATGCGCTCGACTGGAAGTACGCCGACAGCCTGCTGACCTACGACGGCCGGCGGCCGAACGCCTCCCCCATGACGTTGACCAGCACAGACGGGTGGAACGAGGGTGCCGTGATCACTGCCACCACCGGCGCCGCGATCTTCAGCGGGGCAGGTGACGTGGGCAACATCCTGCGGCTGGCAATTGGCAACGAACACGTCCGCGCGCGGGTCATGGCCTATGTGTCGCCCACGGTCGCGACGGTGGAATCGATCGGCTCGGTGCCGCTGTCGCTGCGCGGCGTCGCTGTGCAGGACTGGACCTACCAGCGCTCGACGATCGCCGGAATGGGCCACCTGGAGGGCAAGGGCGTGGTTGCTCTGGTCGATGGCAACGTGCAGAAGGACCTGCAGGTGGTCGACGGCAAGGTGCAGCTGCAGCGCCCGGGCGGCGTGGTACACATCGGCCTGCCGTACACCGCCCACATTGAGACGCTGGAGGTCAATGCCAACGGCGGCGACCCACTGCGCCCCATGAAGAAGCTCGCCTTCGAGGTCGCGCTGCTGGTGCGCAACACCCGTGGCGTCTACGTCGGCACCACGCTGGATACGCTGGATCCGATCGCACAGCGCGATTTCGAGAACTACGACGAGCCCACGGCCCCTTACACCGGCGTCCTGCGCAAGAACATGTCCTGTCGCTGGGGTGTGGACAGCGGCCATTTCCACATCATCAGCGACGACCCGCTGCCGATGGAGATCCTGTCCCTGATGCCCCAGGTGGTGGCGTCCGAATGAAGATCACCGCAGAGCTGGTACCGGCCGAGGCTGGACACATCGAAGTGATCGCGGCCGCGGCACGGCCCGCAGATGTGGTCGAGCTATGGGCATGCGACCGCACCACGCCGGCGGCGGCCCTGCAGCGCGGCCTGGCCGGGAGCGCTGAGGCATGGACGGCGATGGTGAGCGGCGTGCCGGTGTGCATGTTCGGGGCGACGCCTTACTCGATCCTCGGCGGGATCGGCACGCCTTGGATGGTCGGCTCGACCGGCCTTAACCCGCTGTCGGTCCAGAAGGATCTATTGCGCCTGTCCCGCCCGGCGTTGGCACGCATGCAGCAGGCGTTCCCTTCGATGCTGTTCAACGTCGTCGACCAGCGCAACGAGGCCGCTCAGCGCTGGCTGCATTGGCTGGGCTTCCACTTCCTCGCGCCGGTGCCGGTCGGACCGGACAGCGCCCCTTTCCTTCCGTTCTACTGGAGCGCATAACGTGTGCAATCCCGCAATCGCCCTTCTGGCGGCCACCGTTGTAACCGGTGCATACCAGGCTGATCAGCAGCAGAAGCAGGGCAGGGCCAACGCTCAGATCGCCGAGAACAACGCGATGCTGGCGCAGCAGGACGCCGACGCCAGCAACGCCTTGGCCACCCGCGAGATGGAGCAGCAGTCCTGGCGCACGCGCATTGCGCTCGGCCAGCAGCGCGCCGCGATCGCTGCCAACAACATCGACCCGACGCTCGGCACGCCGGCGGAGATCCTCGGCGAGACCGCAATGTTCGGTGAGGTCGATCAGCAGACCATCCGCATGAACGCTGCGCGGCAGGCCTGGGGCTTCAACGCACAGGCCCAGAACCAGCGGACGCAGGGCGAGCTGGCCCGCTGGAGCGGCAACGCTCAGGCGGCCGGGACGATCCTGGGCTCGCTCGCCAGCGCCGCGAGTATGGGCATTGGCGGCATGAGCCGCGGCGGCGTGGCTGGCGGCGGTGGGAACCTGTCGTCTCAGGCCAACAGCATCACCATGCGCAACAACGCGCGCATCTCGCGCGGCTGGGGGCTGTGACATGGCGACCCTGATCCCACGCACCAGCGGTCCGCAGGTGCAGGCCGAACTTGGCCCACAGGTCCGCAACACCGCACAGGTCGACCTGTCACCGCTCACCCGAACCGCTGGCGCGGTTGGCCAAGTGGCCGCCGATCTGTTCCAGCAGCAGAAGCAGCGCGCCGACCTGACCGCCGTCATGGAAGCACGACGCGAACTGTCAGACTGGGAAGGGAACACCTTCAACCCGGCCAACGCCGACGGCATCGCCAAGTACCAGGGCAAGAACGCCCTTCAGGCGCACGACGCGCTGCTGGGTGATCTCGACCAGCGTGTGTCGTCCATCCGCAGCCGGCTGTCGCCCGAGCAGCAGCAGCGGTTCGACCAGGTGTCGTTCTCGTTCCGCGACTCTGTGCAGGGACGGCTCAACAGCTACGCCGACCGCGAGTACAGCGCCTACGAGGCCACCGAGCGCAAGGCCACGATCGACAACATCGGCCAGGACGCAGTCAGCGCCGGCATGTCCGGCGACTTCGGCCTGGCCGACGTGCGCCTGCAGGAGGCAGTCGGCATCGCCAGTGCCGCCTACCAGACGCAGGGCATGGGGGCCGAGGCGATCAAGGCCAGCGAGCGCGGCATCGTCTCTTCCGTGCGCAAGCAGACGGCCACGGCGATGGTCACCCGCGACCCGTTCGCGGCGGAGGACTACTACCACCGCTATGCGGACCAGATGACGCCGGAGGATCGCGCGCAGGTCGAGCGCACGCTCTACCCGGTGGTGAAGGACCGCGCCGCCTACGAGCTGGCGCAGTCGCTGGCCGATGGCCGTGGTGCGATCGAGCCGCTTCCGGCGCCGGCGGCGCGGGGCGTGCCCTCGGCAGCGGTGGCCAAGGCGATCGATGACGCAGCGAAGGCCGAGGGGCTGGACGCAGCTGGCCGGGCCGACCTGTACGCGCTTGCCGAGCAGGAATCGGGTTTCCGCGCCGACGCAGTGAATCGTGAGGTTCTGGACGACGGCGACCAGGCCACCGGCCTTTTCCAGTACCGCGCCACTAGCGCCGGCGGCATCGACCGCAAGGACGCCACCGCCTCGGCCCGCCGGGCCGCGCGCGAGTACAAGGAGCGGCTGGCCAAGGGCGGCCGGGCCTTCGCCATTGCGGCGCACTTCGCAGGTGAGGGTGGCGCTGACGCGGTGGTGAATCGAGGCCGCTCAACGCAGAACCCGAAGACGGCGCTGTACGTGCGCGAAGTCATGGGCCGCTCCGCGCGCTGGGCGTCTGCCGCAGGGCAGGGTGCTGCATCCGGGGCACCGGTCGCCGCCGGCGCGACTGCCGCACCTTCGACGCTGGCGGATGCCATTGCAGCGATCCCGCGCACGATGCCGCCGGATCAGCGTGCTGCTGCTGAAGGCTATCTGCGCGACATCTACGCGCAGCGCAAAGACAGGCTGGAGCAGGCGAAGAAGGCTGCGGCCATGTCGATCTACGACAAGGTGGCTGCCGCCGGCGCGAGCGTGCCGCTGTCGCAGGTGCTGGCGCCGGCCGAGCTTGCGTTGGTGGGACAGGATTCGAGCCTGGCCGAGTCGATCAACCGCTATCGGAAGTTCACCGCGGAGGGAGCGGTGGTCCAGGACGACCCGGCCACAGTAGACGAACTGCAGCGCATGCAGGCTCTGCGGCCCAACGAGTTCGCCAAGCTGCCGCTGGGGCAGTACGCCGACAAACTCAGCGGCAAGACGCTGAAGGCCTTCGCCGAAGACCAGACGAAGGTGAACGACCCAGCCAAGCGCGCCGACTATCTGAGTGATGCTGATCGCGTCGAACGTGGTTTCCAGATGCTGGGAATCGGAGCAGCGACGGATGCGAGCGGGACTGGATCTGAGGCAAAGAACGCGCCGCGGGCAGGGCTGCGAGGAGAATTCCGCATCGCGTACCAGAACGCGCAGACAGCGTTCGTGCAGTCCACCGGAAAGAAGCCGACCCCTGAGCAGGCGGACGTGCTGCTGTCGGCCACGGCCAAGCAGTTCGCCCAGAACCTGCAGGCCGGCCGACTCGGCGCGATCCAGGAGAAGGACGGCAAGTTCAAGAACAACCCCAAGGTGAAGGTGGGTCTCTACAGCAGCGCCGCACAGTTCGACCTGCAGGTGAGCCAGGCCGACCGCGACGCGGTACGGGGCGCATACACCGACAAGTACGGCCGACCGCCGACCGATGCCTGGGTTACGCAGTACCTCGCCCGCAAGAGCCAAGGAGCCAAGAAGTGATCGACAATGTGCTGGAAGGCTTCGACGAACTGTCGGACGAGATCGAGAGCAATCGGCAGGTGACCCTGCGTAGCGCCTACACCGGCACCAGCCAGAAGCCGGAAGAAGCCGCGCGCGCGAACCAGCTGTCGGATCAGCTTGGCCAGCCCTTCGGTGTGGTGGCGGCGAACCTTGGTGACTACGAGCAGGACGCCCGGCGGCAGGAGATCGACGACGCCGGCCGGGCATCGCCGCACGTGGGCGACTTCCTGAGCGATCCGCGGCGCATGGCACTGGCCAGTGATGAAGCCCCGAAGCTGGCCACCTATGCCAACTCGCTGGTGACCGGTGAGGCCCGTGCCACCGCCGAGCCGAACATCCTGGAGCAGGTCATCGGCGGTATCGTCAGCGGCTGGCAGCGCGGCAAGGCCAATGCGCTGTCGCTGCTGCCCGATGGCCCGGCGGTGATGGATCCAGGGACCGGGCGCCTGACCACCGACCGTTCGGCCGAAGAAGCCGCGTTGCGCGCAGATCAGGAGCGCCGTGCGCAGGCTGCGGATGTCACCAGCGCCAGCACCGATCGCGGTTTCCAGGCCTTCGACCGGGCGAACAAGGCGGGCAGCTTCAGCGGTGCTGTGCGGGAGCTGGCCGGCGGCGGCACCGATACCCTGGGCGCCATCGCGGTCACGCTGGGGCAGTCCATCGGCATGGGCGCCCCGGGCCTGGCGCTGACCGCAGCCACCGGTGGTGGTAGCCGCGTGGTGACGGCTGTCTCGGCTGGTACCGGTTCGGGCCTGACCGAGTTCGGTGCCAGCATCGCCGACGCCATGCAGGACGCGAAGGTCGACCCAACGGACGCTTACGCGGTTGGCCAGTTCCTGCGCGATCCGCAGAAGATGGCCGCCGCGCGCGACAAGGCGGCCAAGCGAGGTGTGGCCATCGGCGTGTTCGACGCGTTGACCGCCGGTGTGGCCGGGCACTTCATCAACAACGCCCGGCGCAGCGCATCCTCGGCGATCCTGCGCACCGGCGCCGAGGCGGGCGTGCAGCTGGGTGGCGGCGCTGCTGGCGAGGCCACGGCGCAGCTGCTGACCGAGGAACGCCTGAAGTGGGGCGACATCATCATGGAGGGCCTGGCCGAGGTCCCTACCGGCGCGGTCGAAGTACATGCCAACTACCGCGCCGCGCGGGCGTCTGGGCAGGTGCGGTGGATCAATGAGCGCCTGGACCAGGTGATGCAGTCGGGCCAGAGTAACGACCGGCTGCGCGCTGCCACCGAGCTTGCTGGAGAGCTGAAGCTAGGCGAGCGGTCGCCGGAGGACATGAAGGCGCTCACCGCGCAGGTCGCGGGCGAAGACGCGCGCGTGTATCTGGACGCGGAGCAGGCACAGACGCTGTTCCAGTCCGCACCACAGGTGCTGCAGGACATGGTCGGCGGCGAGTCGGCGCTGGCGGAGCAGCTGGCCACCGGCCAGGTGGTGATTCCGATGACCGAGTGGATGGCCGCTGTCCCGCGGCTGCCGAACCGGGACGAGATCCTGCGCAATGCCCGCACGACCGCTGACGGGCTGTCGCCGGCGGAGCTGGAATTGCTCGACATCGATGCGATGGCCCGCGAGCTGGGCGTGCCGCTGGATGCGCCAGCACCAGACCAGACTGCGGCGAACGCGCGCGCGCAGGTGCAGCAGTCGGTGATGGCCCAGCTGGTTGGCACCGAGCGCTATACCGCGGCGCAGGCCGAGAGCCAGGCGCAGCTGTGGGGAGCCATGTTCGGCCGGCTGGGTGAGGTCACCGGGCAGGATCCGGTGGCGCTGTACGAGCGCTACGCGGCCGGCATCGATGCAGCGGAGGCGCCGGCCGAGGGCGCAGGCGTCCAGCCGCGCACGCTGATGCAGCGGGGCATGGATGCACTGCGCAGCCTTTTCGGCCGGCCGCAGGTGGCCACCGATGGCCGTGGCCAGCAGACCATCGAGCGCGATGGCAGCGCCTACGTGCAGCGGGCCGGGCAGTGGCTGCTGGCCGACGATCAGGGCCAGGCCCGCGACTTCCTGACCCTGGACCAGGCGCGCACGGAAGCAGAGCGCACCGGCGGCGAGATCGTGCAGGACGATCCGATCGAAGGGCAGCGGCAGACGTGGAGCGTGGCGCTGCCTGACACTGCTGCGCGCGAGGTGCTGGCCGGCGACATCCTGTTCCAAGGCGGTGCCGCGCCGCGCGGCCAGATCCAGATCGGCACCGGTCGTGCCATGCAGATCAGCCTGTTCAAAGGCGCAGACCTGTCCACGTTCCTGCACGAATCCGGGCACTTCTTCCTCGAGATCTACCGCGACCTGGCCACGGCCGAGGATGCCGCGCCGCAGTTGCGCTCCGACCTGGATGCCCTGCTGAAGTGGTTCCGCGTCGAGTCTGCCGACCAGATCGGCGTCGACCAGCACGAACAGTTCGCCCGCGGTTTCGAGGCCTATCTGGGCGAGGGCAAGGCGCCGACGCCGGAGCTGCAATCGGTGTTCAGCCAGTTCAAACAGTGGATCCTGGGCGTCTACCGCAGCCTGCGGAATCTGGATGTGGAGCTGACCGACGAAGTGCGCGGTGTGTTCGACCGGATGCTGGCCAGTCAGGAAGAGATCGAAGCGGCACAGGCCCGGGTGGGGTTCGAGCCGATCGCGCGAGACCTGGCCGAAGCGCAGGCGCTGGGCATGACCGAGCGCCAGTTTGCCGATTACCAGGCGCAGGTCGCTGCGGCGCGGGAGCAGGCCGAGGCAGACCTCATGGCGCAGCTGCAGGAGGCCGATGCTCGCGCCCGCAAGCGCTGGTGGAAGGACGAAAGGGCCACCATTCTTAGAGAGGTCGAGGCTGAGGTCGAGGCCACGCCCATCGTGCGCGCCTACCGTGTGTTGACGGGGAAGAAGGAGATCAACGGCGAGCCGGTGCCCGAGCAGCTGCAGGGCCTGAAGCTGGATCGCGCCGTGCTGGCGGCGACCTACGGCGACAGTTTGCTGGACAAGATGGGCCGGGTGCACGCCCGCAAGGGCGGCACCCACCCGGAAGAGGTTGCCACGTTGCTGGGCTTCAGCTCCGCCGACGAACTGGTCCAAGGTCTCTGGACGGTGCGGCAGACGCTGGATAGTGTTGAGGCCGAGGCTGAAGCGCGCATGCAGGCCCGGCATGGCGAGCCCATGACCGACGGCACGCTGCCGCAGCGCGCACTGGATGCGGTCCACAGCAGCCGCAAGATCCAGCTGCTCGAGCGCGAGCTAGGCGTGCTGGCCGATCTGGCCAAGGAGCCGCGGCCGAACCGACGTGAACTGAAGGCAGTGGCGCGGGCAGTGCTGGCCGAGAAGACCGCACGGCAGATCCGTCCGAACGACTATCTGGTCGCCGAGCGCAAAGCTGCTCGCGCGGCGGCGCAGGCGGCGGCCAAGGGGAAGTATGCCGATGCACTGCAGGCGAAGCGGCAGCAGGCCCTGAACGCTGTTCTGTTCGCCGAGGCTCGCGCGGTGCAGCAAGAGGTCGAGTCCAAGGTCGGCTACATCCGCCAGCAGATGACTCCGCAGGCCCGCGAGCGCCTGGGCAAGGCCGGCGCCGACTACCTGGAAGCGATGGACACCATCGCCGACACCTACGAGTTCCGCGACGTGTCCGGCCGGGCCGTTGCCCGCCGCCAGAGCCTGCGGCAGTGGGTGGAAGCTCGCCAGGCTGAGGACGACCTGACCGCTGTAAGCGATGCGCTGCTTGCCCGGGTCGAGGCCGAGAGCGTCACCAACTACGCCGACCTGCCGATTACCGAGTTCCGCGAGCTGCACGACGCAGTGACCAACATCGCGCGACTGGCCAAGCTGAAGAACCAGCTGCTGAGCAACAAGAACCGGCGCGACTGGGAGAGTGCGCAGGCCGAGCTGGCCGGCGCAATCCGCGGAGCGATCGCCGAAGGTAAGCCGCTGCCGCTCTCCGATGCGGACCTGACGGCGATGCAGAAAGTGGGCGCGACCTACACCGGCCTGATGGACTGGGTACTGCGCCCGGAGACGGTGGTCGAGTGGTTGGACGGTGGCGAGACCGGGCCATGGCACGACTTCCTCTGGAACCAGGCCGAGGCAGCGCAGCAGCAGCGGATTGAGCTGCGCAACCGCGTCGGCGGCATGCTGGAGCAGACGATGAAGGCCCTGACGCCGGCGCAGCGGGCGGACCTCAATCGCCTGGTGTACGTACCGAGCCTGGGGCGGTCGCTGTCGAAGAACACGATCGTGGCGGTTGCGCTGAACATGGGCAACGCCGGCAACCGCGACAAGCTGATGCGCGGCGGCTTCATCGGCACGAATGCCGAGGTGGTCCAGTTCACCCCGCAGAACATCGCGGAAATGCTGGGACACCTCACGCCGGCCGATGCGCAGATGGTGCAGGGCATCTGGGATGCGGTGAACAGCCTGTGGCCGGACATCGTGGAGCAGCAGCGCCGGTTGTCGGGCGTTGCGCCCGAGCAGGTCGAGCCGATGCCGCTGATCTTCACCGCGGCCGACGGCTCGATGGTCAGCCTGCGTGGCGGCTACTACCCGGCGGTGTACGACCCCCGGGCGGGTGCCGGCGGCGTCAAGCAGGCGCGCGCGGCGGAGGAACAGATCATGGGCGGCACCTTCAGCCGCGCCATGACCAGCAAGGGCCACACGAAGGAGCGCACCGAGTACGCAGCGCCGATGCTGCTGGACTACCACCGCGTGCTGTCGCGCCACCTCAATGACGTGATCACCGACGTTTCGCACCGCGGCTACGTGAAGCAGGCGCTGCGGGTGCTGGAAGACCAAGAGCTGAAGAACCTGATCCAGCAGCGGCTGTCGGAGGGGGCCTACCACTCGCTCTACGGCAGCGTGAAGAATGCGGTGCGCGGCGCGTCGGTGTCGGAGCCCGGATCCAGCATGGCCGAGAAAATCGGCGATGCCGTGCTGACCAACACCGCAGTGGCGGCGCTAGGCTTCAGGCTGCCGCTGGTATTCGCCAACACCGTGGTGGCACCCATCCAGGCGGCGGCGCGCGTCGATCCCAAGTACCTGGCCACCGGCTATGCGGCGTACTACCGCAGCCCGGGCAAGATGACGGAAATGATCCACTCGTTGTCGCCCTTCATGGAGGAACGCGCCAACTCGCTGGATTCCTCCTATCAGGTGGTGCTGGGCAAACTGTCGGGAAAGCGTGGCATCCGGGCTGCTGCGATGAAGATGGCCATGGAGGTGCACCGCTGGACGGTGCCACTGGCCGAGCGCGCCATCTGGCTGGGCCGGTACCAGCAGGCCCAGGCGCAGGGCGTCAGCATAGACGAGGCGGTGCGCTTGGCCGACAAGTCGATCCGCACCACCCAGCAGGCCGGTGCGCCGAAGGATCTCAGCGCTGCCGAGCGTGACCCGCGCTACAAGTGGGTGCGCATGTTCATCGGCCCGATGATCATCATGAACAACCGCCTGCAGGAATCGGGCCTGCGTGGGCTGTACCTGGGGCGCGTGCAGTCCCCGGCCCGGGCGTTGGGCACCTGGCTGTCGGCTGGTGTGCTATCCAACGCGGTGTTCGAGCTGCTGATGATGCGCGGCCCGGATGGTGGCGACGACGACGAAAAGGGCTGGGACGACTGGAGCGCTTGGCTTGCACGCAAGACTCTGCTGTTCCCGTTCCAGACGATCCCCCTGCTGCGCGATGTCGCTGGCGGCATCGATGCTGCGATTGAAGGCAAGCCCAGCATGGGGCGACCCAACCCGATCGTGGACGCCGGTGTGGCGCTGGCGAAGTTCGGCCAAGCTGCGTGGAAGGAGGGCCGGGACTGGATCGCCGACGATGACGAGCCCGATGCGGAGAAGCTGATCAAGACCGGCGTGCGCGCTGCCGGCCCTCTGACCGGAATCCCCAGCAATCAGATGCTGACCACCGGCGAATACCTCTACGACGTCGGTACCGGCCAGTACACCCCGGACAACCCGGCGGAGGCGGCCGCATACCTCATGTACCGCCGCCCCAAGGACGAGCAGTAATCGACCACGCCCAGCCCCGCAGATGCGGGGCTTCTTCTTTCTGGAGCCGATGCACCCATGACTATCTCCGCCAATGACCGCCGCAAGACCTACGTGGGGAACGGCGTCGCCACCGCGTTCAACGGGCCGAGGGCGTTCCTGTCGAGCCACATCCAGGTGTTCACCGGCACGCACCCGGTCTACCAACTGGTGCCGCCGGCTCAGTACACCGTGACAGGACTGCGGGCGAACGCCAGCACGATCACCTTCAACGCTGCGCCTGCTTTGAACCTGGACATCTTGATCCTGCGTACGGTGCCACTCGATCAGCCAGCCGACATCACCAACCAGGGTGCGTTCCTTCCCGAAATCCATGAGGACGCATTCGACTACCGAGTGATGCAGCTTCAGCAGCTGCTCGACAATGGCATGCAGCTCGTCCAAGACCCGGAAAGCGGCGAGTTTGTCTGGGATGCCAAGGGCAGCCGCATCATCAGGGTGGGGGATGCCAAGGGCGATGCCGATGCCGTGAACTTCCGTACCGTGCTGGTGCTGATCGAGCAGATCCAGAATGGTGGCGGGTCGGTAGGCATCGCGCCAAAGTTCTGGTCGTTCGAAGGCGACGGGGAGGTGACTGATTTTCCGCTGGCCGGCGCCGACGTGCTGGATCCACTGTTCTACGACACGGCGCTGGAGAAGACGGCCGGCGCTGGGGACTACCTGGTATCGAAGCCTGGCGACTTCCAGATTCTGCCCGGTGGCGACGGGGTGGCTCCGGCCATTCGCTTCACGACGGCGCCGGCCGATGGGCAGCGAGGCTTTACCACCCTGCGGGGCTATGCCCGGCCCTGGATCGGCGAAACACCGATCTATACGGTCGCGCCCCGCATCGTGAGCGTCACTGGCAACACGACGCTGGCCGGTGATATGCACAACACGCTGATCCTGGCCAACTCGCCAAACCCGATCACCATCACGATCCGCGCCAACACGGGCAGTTCGATCGATTGGAAGGAGGGCCAGTTCTTCTCGGTGCAGCAGGTGGGTGTCGGGCAGGTGACGCTTGCTATTGAAGGCGGGGGGCAACTGAACGTGCCCGATCTCTTCGAGCCGAAGTCGCGTGCCAAGGGGTGCATCTTCAGCGCGACCTGCACGGCGCCGGATGCCGATGCGTGGTCAGCGGCTGGTGATCTGCTTCGGAGCGCGGCGAATCCTGACCTGCAGTCGTTCGTGCTACCCGACCGATCTGCCCTTATCGGGACGAACATCACGGCGGGAACGGGTAAGGGCTCGCTGGTGCTGCCCTATGGTGTGGCGCTTTCTCCGGTGGCGCAGCGCGGTATCTACGCCAGCCTTTCCGAGGCGCAGGCTACAGGCACGCCGCTGACGGTCGACGTGAAGCGGAACGGCACGAGCATCCTCAACGTGAAACTGATGTTCGACAACGGCGAGCGTTCCACGCTGACTGCCTCATTGCCTCCGACGTTCGTCCCCGGCGGCGACCTGCTGGCTGCTGGGGACGAAATCACTTTCGATGTGCAGCAGGTAGGCACTGCCGGCGCAAAGGGCCTGCAGGTCTACCTGGTCGGCCAGAGGTCCAGCTGACATGTCGGCGCGTATCTACGACCGGCCGGACCTCGATCAACGCAGTCGGCTGCTGCCGCTGCTGGTGGTCGGCGACCTGCCGAGGGCGGTCCCATTCGTCGCCTATGAGGGGCGCCTGCAGATCTACAACGCCGTGGGCGGCTGCACGGTGCGCCAGATCGACGGCGACCTGCTGCCGCCCGGCCACCAGCTGTATGTCGACCAGGCCACAAAGCAGGTGGTGCTGACCTGGCCGGCGTACCAGGCCGGTGCAGCGCCGATTGCCAACCCTGGTTTCGAAAGCGGGCCGACCGGCTGGGACACTGGCGCGGGCTGGGTGATCGCAAAGGAGAATCCGCCCACCGGACAGTGGGCAGCCGGTTACAACAACAACCGCGGCGAGTCGATCATTTCCAGCACGTCGCGGTATGAGGTCTATCCCGGGCAGCGCACCACGGCAAAGTGCAAGGTGCGCCAGGGCGCATCTGCCGAGGGCAACGCCGGCGCCTCGGTCCTACTCGAGTACCGGGACCAGGAGGGCCAGGTTGTCGGCAGGGTCGAAGGCAACCGCGTCATGTCGGCCAGCAAGAATCGGGTGTACGACTCCAACGTGGTCGGCATCGCACCCGCAGGCGCGGCCACGATCAATATCGCCGGCAACGGCATCCGCTACCGCGAAAACAAGATCCTGTTTGTCGACGACTTCGAATGGGACCACACGGTGGCAGCCGTCGGGCTGGATCATGAAGCCGAGTATCGACTCACGCTGATGGTCAGTGACTCGGCCGGCCGGTCGGCCATCTGGCGCGGTTTCATCGGTGATCACCCGATCTTCTTCACCTCGAAACCGTATGCGTTCCAGGTCGTCGAGTCGGCCGAGGCGCAGTTCGGGGTGCGCAGCGGCGCAATGTCGGTTCCACCGTCCATAGCCGAAGCGCTCGACGCCGATTTCAGCCTGCTGGGCGGCGAGCTGCGACAGCCGCTGGTCAACTTCTCGATGCCGCCGGATGCGCTATTCGCCACGTTCTCCGTGGGAGGTGGCGAGCTGCGGGACACCCTCATCAAGTACACGGCACAGCCCGAAGCCCTCGACGCTGGGCTGCTGCTTCAGTCAGGGACGCTGCGGCAGATCCTGATCACCACCACGATGCCGGCTGACGGTATCGATGCCGCTTTCACCATCAACTCGGGAACACTCGCATGAACAACGGGATCAATGCCAACGCAGTACTGGAGCTCGGCGTGGCCGGGCGATTCAAAATCGAAGCCGCCAGGCTGGACGAAAGCGGACAGGAGATTGCTGGATCTCGCCGCCTTGCAGCCGACTGGTTCGACAACCTGGTGGTGGACGCCGGATTGAATCGCATGGGGGGATTCGACGGTTGCCTCGACTTCGCGATGGTTGGTTCAGGCAACGCTGCTCCGCTGCCATCCAATACCACTCTGCAAAGCAGAGTTGGTAGCACGTCCACGAAGACCAGCAATGTGAACGGGAGTAATGCTTCTCCGCGCTACGGCTGGAGGCGCATCACGTTTCGTTTCGCGGCTGGTGCTGCTGCGGGCAATCTCTCGGAGGTCGGCGTAGGTTGGGATAGCACCAACATTACCAGCCGTGCGCTGATCCTCGATGGCAGCGGCAACCCAACGACCATCACCGTGCTTCCCGATGAAATTCTGGATGTCACCTATGAGTTTCGCGTGTACTTCTCGGAGGCCGATAGCTCCTTCAATGTCACGATCAGCGGTGTCACCTACGCGTGCGTTCTGCGCCCGGCTATCGTGAATGATTCGACCTACGGAATTCAGTATGGAAACGTAATCTCGGTGAACTCATTCAATGGGGCAATTGCACCACGAGCTTTCGAAACGGATGTTCTCGGCGCTATCACAGGGCAGCCAGCTGGATCGGGCAGCACTTTGTCCCTCAGCAACGCTCCATATGTTGCAGGAAATTTCTACAGTGACTGCACGATCACCGCCGATCTGAACATTGCAAACTTCACCACGGGGATCGGGAGCCTGCGGATCGACAACACGCTGGCCAAGTATCAGGTGTCGTTCAGCCCCAAGATCCCGAAGGATGCGACCAAGAAGCTGACGCTGAGCGTCCGCACCACCTGGAGCCGACATGTTCCCTGACATGACGTTGTCGAGCGTTCCGCTTCAGGGCGACTTCGTGGAGAAGGTGAACGCCCGCCGGGCGCCCCTGATAGATTACGAGCTGGCAGGGGTTGCCCTTGGCGATGCCAGCAGCGGCCTGCAGGTGCGACTGTGGACCATTGAGGTCAAGGGCGATGACGCGGTCCTGAGTGCCGAGGGGGTGGCGCCGGTTGTCCTGTTCAGCCGGCCCGGCATGACCGAGATCGCTCTGGCATTCGATCAGAACATGCGAGCGCACGTCGCCTTCGTGCAGGTCGGCATGGCCTGGCTGTGGTGGTACGACTCTCAGGTGAATCAGATGGTGTTCACCAGCTTCCCGGGCATGAGCAACCCCCGTCTGGCCACGGACGAGAAGCGGGGCTCCGAGCTGTCGGTGTCCGACGTGGTCCTGTCGTACATGAGCGGGGGAAACCTGTGCTGCCGGATCCAGCGGGAGCGGTTCACGGTCGAGCGTGTGCTGACCGCAGCGCCTGGCCTGCAGCTGGTGTCAGTGGCTAAGAACGCCGGCAACCGGCTGCAGTGGGAGTGCTTTCCGGTCGCCTGACCGGAGCGGGGAGGGTCGAGCCAAGCTCGGCCCTCCCAGTTCAGGCAACCTGGATCAGCAGATCCTCCCGGTTGTTCCGAGGCGTGTTCACCGCGCGGCTGACCCTGTACGCCTCCATGGACGGGGGCGAGCTTGCCAGCAGCATCGCCATGGCATCGTCGGGGCTCGCTGCCATCCAGTCATCTATCTGTTCGGTCTGCAGCCAAACAGGCATGCGGTCGTGGATGTCGGCCGAGACGCCGCTGCTGTCGCCGGTGATGATGGTGAAGGTGCCCAGGTTCCCCTCGGGCAGCAGCGGGCTGGTGTCCTCCCACAGGCCGGCGGCCAGCAGCGGCCCATTGGCGTGGATAAACCACGGATCCTTCTTCCCGTCCTCGGGGCTGACCGACCACTCGTAGTAGCCAGTCATCGGGATCACGCAGCGGCGCTTCTTGAACGCCGACCGGAAGGCGGGCTTGGTGGCCACTGTCTCGATCCGCGCGTTGATGGTCGAGCCCTGCAGGCCTTTTGCCTTGGCCCAGAACGGAAGCAGACCCCAGGCCAGGCGGGTGACCTGCCGGCCTTCGCCGCGGTCCAGGATCACCGAGGCGCGCTGTGTCGGCGCCAGGTTGTAGCTGGGCTGGATCTCGGCCAGGCCGGGGGCAAGGTCAGCCAGCCCCGGCTGGCCGAAGTCGACAACGGGGAGCTGGACGAATCGACCGCACATGGCTGGAGCGTAGCGCGGCCGGCCGTTCCGGGGGCGTGATCCCGAACGGTTCAGCCGGTGAACGATCCCTTGTCGCAGCCTTTGCGACGGCCGGTCGTATCCTTTCGGCCATGCTTCCCTCGCACGGCTACCAAGGTTTCCGCACCGCCCCGATCCCCTCTGGCTGGGTCCAGAGCGGTGAGCGCTGGGCGCTCTGGTACAACGGCCGGGAAACGGCGAACGTCACGCTCGATGGCGGTCCTGGCGTCCGGCTGTGGATGGAGGGCCAGAAGATGTGGCACACCAAGGAAGCGCGCGCCGCCAACGTCCGACAGGCGAAGCGCTACGCCGAGCGCTGGTGCGCCGCCAGGCTGTATCCCGAGCTTCCGCTGCGTGAGGCCGTCGCCCGGCTGACCGACAGCACGCCGATCCAGTTGCCCCCGCCACCACCTGGCCTGCCGCCGACCCGCGAGCAGCAGCAACAGGCCCAGCGCCTGGCCGAGGCCGGAGCGAAGGAGATCGAGCGGATCAAGGCAGCACTCGAACCGCGTAAGCCGCCGGCAGATACGAAGCCCCGAGCGAGGGACGTCCGCAGCAAGGCGTGGCTCAGGGCAGGGCTGCAGCAGATGCGACGAGGGGTGTAGCGAGGGAGAAAAGAGAGAAGAAAAAAGGCGGAGCCGGAAGATTCACGACTCCATTACGCCATTTTCTTGGAAACCCTTATGTCGCAAGGGTCTTTGGTGCCGGTGAAAGGACTCGAACCTTCATGGGGTTACCCCCGGCTGATTTTGAGTCAGCTGCGTATACCATTCCGCCACACCGGCAGGCAGCGTGCGAGTGTAACCGAGGTTGGCAGGCCTTTCATAGAGGCAAGGCCAAACAGGGCGCTTCCTGTCGGCTTCGGCTCTGTGGTGGCTATACTGCGGCGGCTTGAATGCCTCCAGGAGCAGTAGCCGATGACAGTGTTGCAGGACCTGAGGGTGCTGGTGGTAGAGAACGACGAGATGAGCGCCGCACTGCTGCAGATGCAGCTGGTGCACGCCGGTGCGACCGTGGTCGGGCTTGCAGCGAGTGTGGACGAGGCGCTGCGGCTCCTGCAGGAAAGCTCTCCAGACGTGGCGCTGCTCGATTACCGCTTGGCGCGGAACGAGACCAGCGAACCGGTGGCCGCAGCGTTGTCGGCACGTGGCGTGCCGTTCGTGCTGGCGACCGGGATGCTGGCTGAGCAGCTGCCCGCGTCGATGCTGACCGGCGTGCTGCTGGTCAAGCCGTACCTGTCGGCGGATCTGTGCCAGGCGCTGGTGCGCGCGGTGGGTCGCTCCCGGGTCAAGGCCTGACTGGCTCTGGCGGAGACCACGAGCGTATGCTGCTCTGGCCTGAATGCTCAGGCCTACAAGGAGAGTGGCATGAAGAAGTGGATCAAGCGCATGGTTGCTGCGGGTGTCCTTTCAATGGCGGTCTTCGGTGGTACGGCCTCTGCCGCGTGGTGCGGCCAGCCCTGTTTCCAGCTCTACAAGAGCTGTATCGCACGGGGCGGTGAGGTCGAACAATGCCTGCAGGAACAGGCCTTCTGCGAAGAGGCGATGTGCGGCGGCAATCCATGATCCAGGAACCCCGCCCAGGCGGGGTTTTTCATCTGCGCGCAGTGTTCAGCCCACTTCCTCGTACACATAGCGGACGTCCTCACGGTCGTCGAGAATCCGGTATTGCCGGGCCAGGTCATCCGGATCGGGATTGAGCCAGGCGTCCAGGTGCTCCCTGCGGATCGGCACCACGCCGCGATCATGGCCTGCAGCGGCGACGTCGTGCGAAGGCGCGTCGGTGATCGTGGCGAATGACAGCAGGCGACCTTCCGGGCCCTCCCATTCGGCCCAGAGGCAGGCCAACAGCAGGTCACGCTGTGGATCGGGGCGGAACTCCAGCACCACGTCATCTTCCTTCTCGCCGGCGTCGAGCGTGCGCCCGGCGATGGCATGTCGGGGGACGTGCTCGTAGAACGCCTGCACCACCACCACGCCATGACGCAGGCCGAACGCGCCGCGCCAATAGCCTTCCAGGCTGTCGCGCCGCGCGTTGTAGGTGCCCGGATAGAGCACGTCGTTGCGCGCGGGCTTGTCCGGCAGCCGGCACTGGTAGCGCATCGGCTTGATCACGCGTTTGCCGCCCTCGCTGACCATCACCGGTGCGTAGGTGCCGGGGAAAATGCGGTTGTCACGCGGCAGCAGCTGTACCCGGTGCAGGTCTTCCAGCCGAGCCTGCGCACGATCGATGCGGTTGCCGGCCACGCGCAGGTCGTTGCGTGCCTTCTGGGTGGGGCGGGTCGCCAGCGTGGCGTTGGCGATATCGCGTCGTTCGCGCTGGCGCGCCAGCTCCGCCTCGAGATCGTGACGTTCCTGCGCGTGCCATTGCTGGATCTTTGCCACGATGTCGCGGCCCTGCTCGGTGCGCGCAGCGGCAAAGCCGTCGTCCATGGCCTTGGGCGTCTTCGGGCGCTTCTTGCCGGGATCATGCGCGTACAGCTCCGCGAAATCTTCCAGCGACAGGATGGCGCCGAACTCGCGGACCAGCTTGGCGTAGTCGGCGCGGATCAGGGCGGAATAGCACATGGATGTTCTGCCGGCATGGGTCGCAGCAGCTGCGACGTGGATGCGGCAGGATAGCCCGACCTACAGGGAGATACCGCATGAACGATTCCGTCGCCTGCCAGTTCCGCGAGGCCGTGCCCACGGTCGAGGACTACTGCCAGCTGCGCGTGCTGGCGGGCCTCAGTGCCAAGAGCCAGGAGGCCGCAGCGCGCGCACTGCCCAATACGCTGTTTGGTGTCTGTGCGTACCAGGGCAGTGAGCTGGTAGCGATGGGGCGCATCGTCGGTGATGGTGGCTGCCACCTGCAGGTCTGCGATATCGCCGTGTTGCCGCGGCTGCAGGGGCAGGGCCTGGGCAAGGAAGTGATGCGTCGCCTGGATGGCTGGATGCAGGCGAACCTGCCGCCATCGGCGTACGTCAGCCTGCTTGCCGATGGTGAAGCGCACCGGTTGTATGCGCAGTTTGGCTTCGCGCCCACCGCGCCGGCATCGATCGGGATGTATCGCCGGTTCTGAGGTGTGGTCGAGGATGAAGCCATCCACGCCCTGCGTGGATGGGGGCGGGCTGGATGGCAGATCACAGGCAAAGAAAAACCCCGGCCGAAGCCGGGGTTTTAAAGAATTGGCGTCCCCACGGGGATTCGAACCCCGGTCGCCACCGTGAAAGGGTGATGTCCTAGGCCTCTAGACGATGGGGACGCACGAAAACTTCAAGTTGTAGATCCTTCGACGGCCTAATGTCGAAGTGGTGGAGCCAAGCGGGATCGAACCGCTGACCTCCTGCATGCCATGCAGGCGCTCTCCCAGCTGAGCTATGGCCCCATGAAACTCCGGATGATCTGCCGGGAGCAGAGTCCGTTTTGAAACTGGCGTCCCCACGGGGATTCGAACCCCGGTCGCCACCGTGAAAGGGTGATGTCCTAGGCCTCTAGACGATGGGGACGCACGAAAAACTTCAAGTTGTAGAACCTTCGACGGCCTAATGTCGAAAGTGGTGGAGCCAAGCGGGATCGAACCGCTGACCTCCTGCATGCCATGCAGGCGCTCTCCCAGCTGAGCTATGGCCCCGTGTTACCGAGCCGCCTATCATACCTGCGTGTTCACGTTTGTGGAAGTCTTTTTTGAACTTTTTTCGTTCCGGTTCAACCGCAGCCACGAGGGCAGGGGAACCGCAACGCCACAAGCTGAATGCCGGTAGGCGGTGAACAAAAAAGACCCGGTTATCGGCCGGGTCCTCGTTGTTCGTGATGAGTGGCGTCCCCACGGGGATTCGAACCCCGGTCGCCACCGTGAAAGGGTGATGTCCTAGGCCTCTAGACGATGGGGACGCAATTCTCATCAATGTTCTTTAGCGACCTTTCGACGGCCTAATGCCGAAAGATTGGTGGAGCCAAGCGGGATCGAACCGCTGACCTCCTGCATGCCATGCAGGCGCTCTCCCAGCTGAGCTATGGCCCCACGTCGCTGAGGAGCGAAATAATAGCCTTGCCCCAGGGGGTTGGCAAGCATTTGTTGCACTTTTCTTCACGCGTGTTGCGACGCCGATGTCAGTCGCCTGCGGCCGTGGTGTCGTCGGCCAGAGCGGCCAGGATCGGGCACTGGTCCAGCGCGCCATGGCCGGGGCAGGCGTCGACCAGCTGCGACAGCGCGATGTGCATGCGCTGCAGTTCGGCCATCCGTTGTGCGATGTCCTGCAGGCGGGCCTGCGCGGTGTCGCGCACGCTGCCCATGTCCTGCTGGTGGCGATCACTGAGCGCGAGCAGTTCTCCGATCTCCTCCAGGCTGAAGCCCAGTGCCTTGGCGCGGCGGATGAAGCGCAGCCGGCGCAGATCCGGCTCGCCGAAGATGCGGTAACCCCCGGCCGAGCGGGCCGCCGTCGGCAGCAGCTGCTGGCGTTCGTAGTAGCGGACCGTATCGATCGGCACGCCTGCCTGGCGGGCCAGTTGTCCAATGTTCATGGCGGATTCCTGCGGGGGCTGCCGGCCATTGTGAAGCCTTGAGTCTGGTCGAGAGTCAAGGCTTTGCAGCGATGTGCGTATTCAGCGCACTTTGCAACTTTCTTCATAGCCCTGCCGCTGGACCAGTTCCTACCCTTCGCCTGAACCGGCCATTCGATGGCCTGCAACGAACCGAGGAGGTGGTCAGTGGATGGAATCAGGAACGAGGGATTCGTCGAGGTCGCGGTGGTCGAGTATCCCGGAGGCGATCCGTCCGCCGCTTCGGTGCTGGCGGAGATGGCGCACGTCGCCAATCGCCTGGCCCAGCAGCAGCGTCGGCCGTTCAAGCGCGTGGTGGTCACACGCTGGATCGTGCCGGCCAGCCAGACTGGCGTACATCGCATCGCCGGTGCGGAAATGCTCGATGCAGCCATTCCGGCGGTGATCGCTGTTCCCGGCCAGATCAGCGCAGGTGCCTGCCTGCGTGCCGAGGAAGTGCTGCTTGACTGGCTGCGCGCGCACTACGACGGTGGCAGTCTGCTGGCCGCCGCCAGCGACGGGGTCAGCGTGCTGGCGCGCGCCGGGTTGCTGGCGGGGCGCACGGTAAGCGGGCCTGATCTGGGCCGTCATCCGGGCCTGCAGGCGCAGGCCGCGAGCTGGGTGCCCAGTGAGCGGGCGCTGGTGGATGATGGCGATCTGCTGACGGTGGGAGGATCACAGGCGTGGCGCTTCCTCGGCCTGCGCCTGCTGTACCGGCTGCATGGGCAGGGCGTGGCCAGCGCTGTCGCACAGCAGCTGGGCATCACCGTGCCGGCGCCGATCCAGCAGGACCTGGAGCGCTTCAGTGCCAATTTCGCTCATGGTGATCGCGACGTGCTGAAGGCGCAGCGGTGGCTGCATACCACTGCGGCACGAGGTGCCACCCTGGCTGCGATCTGCGAGGTTTCCGGGTTGGAGCCGCGCACGCTGCAGCGACGGTTTCTTCGGGCTACCGGTCTGCGCCCGATCGAATACTGCCAGCGGCTGCGCATTGCCAAGGCCCAGACCCTGCTGCAGCAGGGGGGCGGCATCGACGAAGTCGCCTGGGGCGTGGGCTATGCCGATCAGAGCGCTTTCCGTCGCCTGTTCCTTCGTATCGTGGGAATGACACCGGCCAACTATCGCCGCCACGTCAACAGCAAGCGGCGTGAGCGGCCCCTGATGCCCTCGGTCGCAGGCAGCCTGCGGGGGTTGCAGGCACCGTCGGGTGTGCAGTTGGGCCGAAGTGCCGCCTGATGCCTGATGTCGGGCAGCGCTTGCAACCTGGGCGCGACGCTTCGACCATGCAGGCAGTGGACGATTGAGCAGGTGGGCTGATGTCGAGTGTTGGACCGGTTCCCATGCCGGTAGTGTTGATCCTCGTTTGCATGTTGCTGGCCATGGCTGTTGCCCGTCTGTGGCCACGCAGGAAAGGCGAAGCGCCGCTGCCATCGGCAGCAAGCATGGTGTTGGACATGCTGTTGATCGGCCTGTTGTGTGGCCGCATCAGTTTTGTCGCCCTGAACTTCGCGCTCTACCGCGAGGCGCCCTGGGGCATTCTGCAGATCGCCGACGGCGGCTATCACCTGGCGGTGGTGCTGGTGGCAGGTCTGGCCTGGGGGTTGTGGCGCTTGCGGCGGTGGCCTGCGCTGCGTGCGCCGGTGCTGGCCAGCGCTCTGATTGGCGTGCTGCTCTGGGCGGGTGGTGGCCTGCTGCTGTCGGCCTGGCAGGAGCGGCAGATGCCGTTGCCGGCGCTGCAGGTGGCGGACCTTCAAGGCGATCGTATCGATCTGCAGCAGTTCCGCGGCAAGCCGCTGGTGCTGAATCTGTGGGCCACATGGTGCGGGCCCTGCCGCCGTGAGATGCCGGTGCTGGCGGCGGCACAACAGGCACATGATGACGTGCAGTTCGTATTCCTCAACCAGGGCGAAACCCTGGAGGAGGTCCAGGGTTTCCTTGCCAGCGAACGACTGATGCTGGGCAACGTGTTGCTGGATGATGACGCTGTCGCTTCAACCGTGCTCGGCGTGCAGGCGTATCCTTCCACGCTCTTTTTCGGTGCCGATGGGCGCCTGCGTGAACTGCACCTGGGCGAACTGACTGCGGCCGGCCTTGAACACAAACTGCGCCGGCTGCGGTAGCCTGCGCGGGCATCTCACTACGGAGTTCCCATGTTGTCGACTTCCATGCGCATCGCTCCGGCGGTGCTGTTGCTGCCGGTCATGCTGGCATTGGCCGCCTGCAGCCAGGCCCAGACCCCGCCGGGCAAGACGGCCCCGGCAGCAACTGCTCCGGCCGCTGCCACCAAGGGCGACCGTCCGGCCGTGCTGAAGGGCATCGAGAAGCACGGTTTCGAGGTTGTTGCCGAGTTCGATGCACCGGGTGGCCTGCGCGGCTTTGCGGGTGTGGTGGGCGGCCAGCAACCGGCCGCGGCCTACGTCACCGCCGACGGCAAGCACGTACTGGTAGGCAGCCTGTTCGATGCCGAGGGCAACGACGTGGCCGCCGAGGCCGTCGAGAAGCTGGTCGCCGCGCCGATGTCGGCCAAGATGTGGACCAAGCTGGAAGCCAGTGCGTGGGTACGTGATGGCAAGGCCGACGCGCCGCGCGTGGTCTATACCTTCAGCGATGCCAACTGCCCGTACTGCCACAAGTTCTGGGAAGCGGCACGGCCGTGGGTTGATGCCGGCAAGGTGCAGCTGCGTCACATCATGGTTGGCGTGATCCGCGAGGACAGCCCGGCCAAGGCCGCGGCGATCCTCGCCGCGCGTGACCCGAGTGCAGCACTGCTGCAGAACGAGCACGATTTTGATCGCGGTGGCATCAAGGCGCTGCCGAACATCAGCCGCGAGATCGCTGGCAAGCTCGACGCCAATCAGGTGCTGATGATCGAGATGGGCTTCCAGGGCACGCCGGGCATCCTGTTCCAGGACGCACAGGGCCAGGTGCAGCGTCGCGCCGGCCTGCCGCAGGGTACAGACCTGCAGACGGTGCTGGGCCCGCGCTGAGTCGCGCCGCCCATCGTGAATGACCCACAGGCCCGCATGGCAGCATGCGGGCCTGTTGCTTTCCGTGATCAGGATCGATGCTTCGGCCTGCGCATCATCTGTTCGTCGTCACGTCTGAATAGTGACTGACATCAAGCCTCGCGCCTTGATTCCAATCAAGGCCAAAAACGACAGGCGAATTAGCCTGTGACGCATGGAATACAGCGTCAACGCGCAATGGATGCCGCGCTCGCCAGGCCCTGATCGGGGCCGGTCGGCTCAGCCATTCACGACACTCTCACCCTGCGCTTGTTACCCAGACCGCTACGGTCGCCACCTCTCTGGCAGCGCGGCCTTGATGGCGTCGACATCGGTGCGGGCAGGGCAGTGTCATCGTCCTGTTGCCTGCCATGCGCAGGCTGGCCGGTGTCGTCGACGCAGTATCCGCATTTCCAGCAACGGCAGCGCGAGGCCGGAGCGGCGCATGCGTGCGCCCCGTCTGCGTGCTGCGAACAGGGGTCGTCCAGGGAGGATGCAATGCGCGTGGCGGTACTGAGCCTGGCCTGCGTGACCGCACTGGCGATCACGCCGGCGTATGCGCAGGCGGATGACAAGGAGGACGCACAGGCGCTGCGTCGCGAGATTGCGGCCATGCGGCAGGCGCTGGAGGGCATGCAGCAGCGGTTGGACCGCCTTGAGCAGCACGATGCAACCGTTGCGCCTGCCACCGCGCAGGCACCCGCCGCCGTGGTCGCGCCTGCCAGCACTGCCAACCTGCTGCACCCCACGCAGGTACCGGGCGTGGCACAGCCGGTGCTGCCGCAGCGTGAGTCGGTGGCCGATCCGTCCACCGCCGCGTCGCGACCGGACAGTGCGGCCGGCCCGACCGATCCGGATCTGAAGGGCTTCTTCGCCATTCCGGGTACTGACACGGTGATCCGTATCGGCGGCTACGCCAAGCTGGATGCCATCGCCGATTCGCGTGCAGCGGGGGATGAGGATCAGTTCATTCCCTCGTCGATGCCGGTCGGTGGCAGTCATCGTGATGTCTCGAACTTCAACATCCATGCCAAGCAGACCCGCTTCAGCTTCGAGGCGCGACGTCCGACCACGCACGGCAACCTGCGCTTCTACCTGGAGAACGACTTCTTCGGCAGTAGTGACGGCTACGAATTCCGGCTGCGCCATGCCTATGGCCAGCTCGGCAATACCTACGCCGGTTACGGCTACTCCAGCTTCATGGATCCGGACAGCCTGCCCGATACATTGGATTTCGCAGGTCCCGGCGGTGCCGGCTACCTGCTGGTGGCAGGCATCCACCACAGTTTCGCGATGGGCAAGGGCAACACCCTGACCGTCGCCGCCGAAGATCCGAAGACCGAACTGGCCGGTGCCAGCGATGAGCGCGCCGCCGTGAACCGGCTGCCGGATGTGACGGTGACTGCGCGCATGGAGCGCGACTGGGGCCACCTGCAGCTTGGCGCAGTGGCACGCAGCCTGGCCTATGACGGCGTTGGCGAGCGCGACCGGCGCATGGCCGGTGGCCTGCAACTCAGCGGTTCGGCCTCGGTGGGCGAGCGCGACCTGCTGCTGTTCGGCGCGCTCGGCGGGCGCGGCCTCAGCCGTTATACCGCCGACCTGACCGGTTCCGGACTGGACGCAGTGGTTGGTGCCGATGGCCGCCTCGATGCGCTGGACCTGCACGGTGGGTTCATTGGCTACACGCATTACTGGTCCGGGCTGTGGCGTTCGAACCTGATCATCGGCCAGCTGACCCTGGAGCGGAATGCCGCACTGGCGGCCGACGCATTCCGTCAGAGCCGCTACGGCGTGTTCAACCTGATCTGGAGCCCGGCGCCGTCGTGGACGATGGGCATGGAGCTGCTGTACGGCCGCCTGGAACAGCAGGGGGGCGCGCGCGGCGACACGGTCCGGGTGCAGGGCAGCCTGCAATACAACTTCATCAAATAAGCGCCAGCGGTCGTACGCCAGCGTAACCGTCCCCACGCCCGGTTGTACCGGGCTCATGCCAGTACAGGAGATTGTCATGGCAGAAGCAAAGAAAATCGGGGTGGTCGGAGCCACCTTCCTCGTTGCCGGCAACATGATGGGCTCAGGCGTGTTCCTGTTGCCGTCCAGTCTGGCCAAGATCGGTACCGCCTCGATCTGGGGCTGGCTGATCACCACCGCCGGTGCGCTGCTGCTGGCCTTCGTATTCGCCAAGCTGGGCAAGCTGGCACCGAAGGCCGGCGGTCCCTATGCCTATGCGCGCGACTGGTTCGGGCCCTACATGGGCTTCCAGACCAATACCATCTACTGGTTCGCCAACTGGATCGGCAACGTTGCCATCCCGATCGCGGCGGTGGGCTACTTCAGCTACTTCTTCCCGATCCTGTCCGAGCCGCTGGTGCGCTGCATCGCGGTGTTGGTGCTGGTGTGGGCGCTGAGCTTCGCCAACATGATCGGCCCGGCCTTCGTCAGCCGCGTGCAGACGGTCACCACCAGCTTCGCGCTGGTGCCAATCCTGGGTATCGCCATCTTCGGCTGGTTCTTCTTCGATGCCGACATCTTCAAGGGCGCCTACAACGTGTCCGGTGAATCCAACTTCGGCGCGATCTCCAGTGCCGCGGCACTGACCCTGTGGGCCTTCATCGGCGTCGAATCGGCTTCGGTCACTGCCGGCGTGGTGGAGAATCCGGAAAAGAACGTGGCCCGCGCCACCCTGGCGGGTGTGTTCCTGGCCGCCATCGCCTACATCGCCAGTTCCTCGGTGATCATGGGCATGGTGCCCAATGGCGAACTGCAGACTTCCGATGCGCCGTTCGCACTGGCTGCCGCCAAGGCCGTCGGTGGCTGGGGCGGTGCGCTGGTCAGCCTCTGTGCCTTCATCGGCGCTGCCGGTTCGCTGGGCGGCTGGATCCTGCTGACCGCACAGAGCGCCAAGGCAGCCTCCGATGACGGCCTGTTCCCGAGCATCTTCAGCAAGACCAACAAGGATGACGTGCCGGTCAAGGGCGTGCTGATCGTGGCGGTGCTGATGACGCTGGCGGTGCTGGTCACCTCCACCTCGGAGACCGCGTCTGCACAGTTCGACGTGATCACCTCGGCGGCGGTGGTGCTGACCCTGCTGCCCTACATCTACTCGTGCGTGGCCTGCTACTTCGTGGTCGAGCGTTCGCACACCCTGGTCCACACCGGTGCGTTCTGGACCCTGACCAGCCTGACCGTCGTGTACTGCCTGTGGGCGATCTACGGCTCGTCGGGAACCATCGTGCAGTACGCCTTCCTGTTCGTGCTGTTCATCACCGTGTTCTATCCCTTCTTCAGCGAGGAGCGCCGCCAGCAGCGGCAGCGCGCCCGCGAGGCCTCGGCGATCAGCGCCGGCGCCCAGCGTTCCTGAGTTAGACAAGGAGAATCAACGTGTACTTCAAGTCCCTGGACTATCCGGTCATTGTCATCGACAACGACTACGAGTCGCCGCGCATCGGCGGCATCCTGATCCGCGCCCTGGTGGAGGAGCTGCGCAGCAACGACCAGCGCGTGCTGTGCGGCCTCAACCTGGATGATGCCCGCGCCGGTGCCCGCACCTACGTGGCGGCCTCGGCGGTGCTGATCTCGATCGACGGCAGTGAAGAGGTGGATGGCGAGTTCCAGCGCCTGACCGCCTTCCTGCGCGAGCAGAGCGCACGCCGCGCCAACCTGCCGGTGTTCCTGTACGGCGAGCGCCGCACCATCGAGAAGGTGCCGAGCAAGCTGCTCAAGTACATCCACGGTTTCATCTTCCTGTTCGAAGATACCAAGAGCTTCATCTCGCGGCAGGTGATGCGCGCGGCCGAAGACTACATGAAGAACCTGCTGCCGCCGTTCTTCAAGGCGTTGATCCACCATGCAGCCGAGTCGAACTACTCCTGGCACACCCCGGGCCATGCCGGCGGCGTGGCGTTCACCAAGTCGCCGGTCGGCCGTGCATTCCATCAGTTCTACGGCGAGAACACCCTGCGCAGCGATCTGTCGATCTCGGTGCCGGAGCTGGGTTCGCTGCTCGATCACACCGGCCCGATCAAGGACGCCGAGAACGAGGCGGCACGCAACTTCGGTGCCGACCATACGTTCTTTGTCACCAACGGCACCTCCACCGCCAACAAGATCGTCTGGCATGGCACGGTGGCGCGCGGTGACGTAGTGTTCGTCGATCGCAACTGCCACAAGTCGCTGCTGCACGCGCTGATCATGACCGGTGCAGTGCCGGTGTACTTCACCCCCAGCCGCAACGCGCACGGCATCATCGGTCCGATCAGCCTGGATCAGTTCACGCCGGAGTCGCTGCAGCAGCGCATCGCTGCCAACCCGCTGGCCAGCCAGGCCTACAAGGCTGGCTCCAAGCCGCGCATCGCGGTGGTCACCAACTCGACCTACGACGGCCTGTGCTACAACGCCGAGAAGATCGCCGACGAGATCGGCAGCGCGGTCGATTTCCTGCATTTCGACGAAGCCTGGTACGCCTACGCCGCGTTCCACCCGTTCTACGAGAACCACTACGGCATGGCCAAGGGCAAGCCGCGTGAGCAGGATGCGATCATCTTCACCACGCATTCCACCCACAAGCTGCTGGCGGCGTTCTCGCAGGCGTCGATGATCCACGTGCGCAATTCGGCGCAGCGCAACCTGGATGCCGAGCGCTTTAACGAGTCGTTCATGATGCACACCTCGACCAGCCCGCACTACGGGGTGATCGCAGCCTGTGACGTGGCCTCGAAGATGATGGAAGGCGATGCCGGCCGTTCGCTGGTGCAGGAAATGCACGACGAGGCCATCGCTTTCCGCCGCGCAATGCTGCACGTCCGCGATGACCTGGGCCGCGATGACTGGTGGTTCAGCGTGTGGCAGCCGACCCAGGTCGAGCGCAGCCTGGACAAGGGCGATACGCCCGCACCGCTGGTGGCCAAGCGCGAGGAGTGGTACCTGCAGCCGGATGCGCACTGGCACGGCTTCGAGAACCTGGTTGACGACTATGTGCTGATCGACCCGATCAAGGTGACCCTGCTGACTCCGGGCCTGGCGATGGACGGCAGCATGGGCAAGCTGGGCATCCCGGCGGCGGTGCTGAGCAAGTTCCTGTGGGGCCGCGGCATCACCGTGGAGAAGACCAACCTGTACTCGGTGCTGTTCCTGTTCTCGATGGGCATCACCAAGGGCAAGTGGAGCACCCTGGTGACCGAGCTGATGGCGTTCAAGGAGCTGTACGACCGCAATGCGCCGCTGAGCCAGGCACTGCCGACCCTGGCTGCCGACTATCCGAATGCCTACGCCGGTTGGGGCCTGCGTGACCTGTGCGATGCGCTGCATGCGTTCAACCAGGAATTCGCCGTGGCCAAGGTGATGCGTGAGATGTACGTGGACCTGCCGACGCCGGTGATGACCCCGGCCGATGCCTACAACCACCTGGTCAAGGGCGAGATCGAGCGGGTCGACATCGAGCAGATCAGTGGCCGCATTGCGGCGACCATGCTGGTGCCGTACCCGCCGGGCATCCCGACCATCATGCCGGGCGAGCGTTTCGGTGACAGCGACGAGCCGATCATCCAGTCGCTGCGCATCGCCCGCGAGCAGAATGCCCGCTTCCCGGGCTTCGAGTCGGACGTGCACGGGCTGATCATCGAGCAGGACGGCGATGTGACCTCGTACAAGGTGGAGGTGCTGAAGGCCTGACCGGCGACGGTCGGCCCTTCGGCGAACGATGGATACCGCGCGCGAGCAACGCATCCTGAAGTTCTCGATCGGGGCCACCCTGGCGGTGAGCGCGGTCGGCTTCGGCGGTGGCCTGCTGGTGGGATCGCAGGCCATCCTGTTCGACGGCGTGTACAGCCTGGTCGACGTCGCCCTGACCCTGGTGTCGTTGTCGGTGCTGCGGCTGGTGGCGCGGGAGCAGAGCCCGCGCTTCCAGTATGGCTACTGGCACCTTGAGCCGATGGTCGAGGCACTGGGCGGTGTGATCCTGTCGCTGGCCTGCGTGTATGCGCTGGCCAACGCCGTGATCGGTTTGACCACGGGCGGGCACGAAGTGAAGTTCGGGCCCGCGCTGTGGTGGGCGGCATTGCTGAGTGCCAGCAACCTGGCGATGGCGGCGTTCGTCGCGCAGCGGGCGCGGCATCTGCGCTCCGCGCTGTTGTGGCTGGATGTACGGGGCTGGCTGCTGGGTGGGTTGATGAGCCTGGCGGTGGTGCTGGCCTTCGTGTTGGCGCTGGTCCTGCACGGTGGTGAGTGGCACCACTGGGTGCCGTACCTGGATTCGATCGTGCTGGCGTTGATCAGCCTGGCGGTGTTGCCGGTGCCGGCGCGCAGCGCGTGGAAGGCCATGCGCGAAGTGCTGCAGGTGGCACCGGATGATCTGGACCGGCGCGTGCAGCGGGTGATGCAGGCGTTCGTCGCCGAGCACGGCTATGCCGGCTTCACCAGCCATGTGGCGAAGATGGGGCGGATGCGCTTCATCGAGATCCACGTGCTGGCCGACCCGGCCACGCCGCTGGGCTCAGTGGGCGAGGTCGATGCGATGCGTGACGAGATCGCGGTGCGGCTGGACGCCCGTGGCAGTACGTTCTGGCTGACCATCGATTTCACGGCAGACCCAGCATGGACGTAAGCGGGGAACGGTAGAGCCGAGCCCATGCTCGGCTGCCATTCGCGCTGAGCAGCCGAGCATGGGCTCGGCCCTGCACGTGGGCGCGATCGTTGCACATGGCGGACTACTCTGTTGCGCCAGTTCCATTTGACCTCAACCGGAGTTGAGGTCGCAGACTGCCTCGCAATTCCCGACATCAAGGCGGAGGCCCTCAGCGCCTAGCGCAGGTAGTACTCCACCGGTACCACCAGTTCCTGGGGTGCCTTCATTTCCACGGGAATGGGCGGCAGCGGCTGCGCGCGACGGAAGGTCTGCAGCGCGCCGTCATCGAGCATCGGCTGGCCACTGGACTGCTCCAGCCGCAGGGCCAGCAGGCGACCTTCGCGGTCGATGCTGGCCCTGACCCAGGCCGTCCCCTGCTGCCGGCGCGAGCGTGCGGCGGCGGGGTAGTAGCGGTAGCGTTCCAGCCGCGCCATCAGGCGGGCTTCCCACTGGTCGCTGGCGGCGCCGGCCTGGAAGTCCGCCGGCGGCGCGTCTGGAGCGGGCGGCGCGGCCGTGATCGATGCCGGTGCGGGACTTGCATCGGTCGCGGCCGCAGGCGGGGCGATCGGCAGCGGCTTTCGACCCGTCCCGCCCGTTTCGCTGGCGGCCAACTCGCCCTCGCGCGCGGCGGTGGGTTTCGGCGGAGGGGGCGACTTGGTCGGCTGCGATGCACGCGCCTGTTGCGCCTGGCTGGGGGTATCGGCCTGGCGTTCCTCGACCGGTTGCGGAGGTGTGGCCGGTGCCAGCAGGCGCAGGCTGATGCGCACGTCCTGTTCCGGCGGGGGCAGCAAGGGGGGCGTGGCCACCCAGTGCACCAGCAGCAGCAAGGGCAGCAGGTGCAGGCCGATGCTGATCGCGATCGCCTGCCAGTGTTGGCCGCGCTCACTCATCGTCCAGCACCCATAGCAGGTCGGCGTCAGACGCATCGATGGCTTCGCCAGCTGAGGCGAGCGCAATCACCAGTGCTGGTACGTCCAGAGCCAGGTAGCCTGGTACTCCGGTGCCGCGCAGTACATGCCAGCGCCCGGCAACCAGCAGCGCCGGTGCGGGTGCATCGAGCAGCACCCGTGCCATCCGTGTGTCGCGGGCCTGCTGCACGGCCAACATGCCATCCAGCATCGGTGCGGCCTCTGCGTGCTGGGCAAGCACCACCTCCGCAAGGCGCTGCCGCGCAGTGGCTACGGGGAACTGTACCGCCCTGGTCGAAGCCAACAGCGCGTTGACCTCGGCGCGCGCGAGATTGCCACCGAACAACGGGATGCCGGCAGCGGTGGCGTCCTGCACCAGCCCGCCATAGGCAGCCCACGGCCAGCGCGCATCCCAGTCCAGCAGCTCCTGCAGCCTCGTGCCGTCGGCATGGTTGCCCTTGGCCAGCCAGCGCTGCACCCGCTGCAGGCGCGGCTGGCGCTCGCTGGCAATCATTTCCAGCACCAGGGCACCCTGCGGGCGCTGCTGCTGCAACGCCTGCAGCAGCCAGCGCTGGGCGGCATGATCACTGTCGAGGTCATGCCGTTCACCCAGCAGCAACCGCTGGGCGGCGGCAGTGCGTTGTACGAACGTGGATTCGTCCAGGATCCGGCCATTGGCGAGGTCGACCACCTTGCCGGGCAGCGGCTGCGCGCTGGCCATCGACGCCAGCGCGAGCAGGCACAGCGGCAGCCAGTGGCGGCTAGAACGCGACATTGACGCCCATCGAGATGGTGCGGCCACGGCCGTTGCCGCGGTCCAGGATCGGGCTGAAGATGCTGTCGATCGAGGCATTGTTGTCATAGGCCTTGTTCTGCAGGTTTTCGATGTTCAGCCACAGCGTGGTGTTCGGCTGGGGCTTGAAGCTGGCGTAGAAGTCCAGCAGCACGCCGGTGCCGCCGGTCTTGCGGGTCTGGAAGAAGTCGTAGCCTTCCTCGGTCGGGCCGGAGTACTCGGCGCGCAGGCCGGCCTGCACGCGCTGCTGCCACCAGCGGCCGCCCACGTCCAGCGTCCAGTAGCGGTCGGGCAGGGCGGTGATGTCTTCCAGGTTGACGAACTCGATGGCCGGCGCACTGGTGTGCGAGCGGGTCCAGCTCAGCGTGGCGTGGTAGTGCTCGCTGGCGTAGTGCGCCTCCAGCTCGATACCGCGCATGCGCACCACGCCGGGGTGGTTCATCCAGCGCGTGGTGGCGCTGAAGTCGTCGGCGTCCAGCACATCGGTCCAGGCAGTGAGCTGCGGATCGCTGTCGATCGGCACCACGAACGGTTCCACTTCCGGCGGATGCACGATCAGCAGGTACTGCGGCTTGATGTAGTCGCGGATGCGGTTGTCGAAGCGGGTGACCCGCAGCTGCGCCAGGTCACCGTCGACCAGCAGCGAGTCGGTGCTGAGGTTGGCGCCGAACTGCAGGTTGCGCGAGCGTTCGCGGCGCAGGAACGGGTTGGCGCCGATGCCGTCGGCGACGCTGGCGTCCTCCAGCGGGATCTTCTCGAAGAACATTTCCTGCACGCGCGGCGGCCGCGACGTGCGCGAGACCTCGGCGAACAGCTGCAGCCAGTCGGTGGCCTGCAGTGAAACCGCCAGGCTCGGGCTGAGTGCGCGCTCGGTGCGACGCACGTCGATGTCGCCGCCATTGATCTCCGCGCACTGGCCGGGCACATCCGAGCACACCGGGATGTGTCCACGGATGCCGAAGCGGTCCTGGCGCAGTCCTGCGGTCAGGGCATAGATGTCGTATTGCAACTCCAGCGTGCTGAACACACTGTCCAGCTGGCTGCGGCCCTGCGGGTTGGCGCCACGCAGGACAGGGGTGTCGGCCACGTAGATGTCCGACTGGTGCTTGATACCGGTGTTCCAGCGTGCCTGCAGTGCACCGATGTCGAAGCGGCTGGTGTTGTCCACGGTCCAGCTGCTCAGGCCGCTGTGGGTGCGGCGGCCGATGTAGCTGGAGTCCTCCACCGGCGGGTAGAACAGCCGGGTCTTGTTGCTGGCAAACGTCGCACGCAGGTCGATCCACGGCGAATAGGGCGTGTAGTGGTAGCTGGCGCGCTGGTTGCGCGCGGAAATCTGCCACGGATAGTTGTGGTAGAAGTCGTTTTCGTAACGCATGTGGCTCAGGTCGAGCCGATGCTGGTCACTGGGCTGCAGGCGCGCTTTCAACAGCCAGCTGCTGGGTTGCTGGCTGCCGGGGTCGGCATTGTTTTTCTGCCCGCGCGCCGTGGCGTACTCGCTGCTGCGACTGCTGCTGGCGGCGGCGAGCAGGCCGAACTGGCGGTCACCGCCGTCCTCGCTGTGGCGCCACGCACCGGCGAAGGTGCGGCCGCTGCCATAGCCGTTGTTGCCATGGCGATAGCCCGCACGCAGGCCCCAGTCGCGGCCTTCGCCGAGCAGATCGTCGATGTCCAGTGTGCGGAAGTTGGCACTGCCGGCCAGCGTGCCGGCGCCATCACCACCGGCGACCGCACCGCGCTGCACGTCCACGCCGGCCAGCAGGAACGGGTCAACATAGGCGAATGGGCCGCCCGAGCCATGCCCGGCGTTGTTGCGGAAGGTCTGGGTGACACCGTCGATCATGGTGTTGACCCGGCCGGCACCGGTCATGCCGCGGATGTTGACCTGCAGGCCGGGCTGGCTGCGCGAATGGAAGCTGTGGGTGCCCGGCATCGAACGCAGCAGGCTGTTGCCTTCCTGGCGTTCGGCCATTGCCAAACGTTCGCTGCCGACCGTGGGAGCGAAGCCATCACGGGTGGCCGGTACATACTGGCTGGCACCAGTGCCAGGCGCATGGGCGTGCGCGGTCGTGCCCTGCACGCGCAGCGGACCGGTACGACGGCTGCCATCGCTGCGTTCGGCAGGTGCCGGTTCCAGCGTGGCGCGACGCGCATCGATGAAGCGTGGGCGGAGGCCGCTGCCTGCCAACAGGCGCGACAGCGCCTGTGCATCGTCGAAGTCTCCGCGCAGGGCAGGCGCGGCATGGCCTGCAGGCAGCGCCGAGCCGATCACCAGATCGACGCCGGTCAGCCGGCTGTAGGCGTCCAGTGCGGCGGCCAGCGGTTGCGCGGGCAGATCGTAGGAACGCGTGGCGGCCTGCGCGTGGGCGTTGTTGGGCAGCAGTGGGACGGTGCTGGCGCAGGCCAGCGACAGGGCGAGGACAAGGGGGCGGGGGCACAGCATCGGGGGCTCCAGGGGCTGACGCAGGGCGTCGTCATCCTGGGTAGACGCAGTGCTGGGCCGGATGTCAGGGTGCACCGCGCTGCTCCCTGCGTGGCGGCAGCCACACCTGCACACCCGCGCCGAGGCGCAGTACCCGCACATGCAGCTGCATGGCCAGTTGGTCGCGATTGCTGGCGGCACCCTCGGCATTGCCCAGCAGGGTGACTGGCTGTTGGCGAAGCCGTGCACCGATGATCCAGGTATGCCCGCCATGCCAGCGGTCCAGGCCCTGGGTGACGTCGGCCAGAGGGGCCGAAACCCAGTGCAGGCGCCGCTCGCGCCAGGCCAGGACGCCACCGTCTGCAGGATGTGCAGCAGAAGGCGCGTGTCCGTTGAAGCGTATCTGCTGACCCTCGCTGGCCTGTGCACTGGCGGTGCCGCTCTCTACGCGGACCCTGTGCTCGGTGACTGTGACCACGCTGCTGTCGCCCTGCACGGCAAGATCGAATGCGGTCCCCAGTGCGGTGACAGTGCCTTGCGGGGTATGCACCTGGAATGGCCGATCGGCATCGGCAGCGACCTGGAACCAGGCCTGGCCGCGCTGCAGCTGGAGCTGGCGGCGTTGTGCATCGACGCGCACATGGACTTCGCTTCCCGGCGACAGCAGCACATGCGAACCGTCCGGCAGGGCTTCATCACGGATCTCGCCAGCGGCGGTGCGCAGTACCTGCGCGGCCGGCGGCGAGGCGTGGCGGCTGTACAGCCCGAGCGCGCACAGCAACAGCACGGCAATGCCGGCCTCGCGCAGGCGGCGGCGTTGCCTGCGCTGCTGCTGCCGTTGCAGGCTGGGCAACGTGGCACCGGCCTGCCACAGCTGCTGCAGATGCTGGTACTGCGCAACATGGCGCGGATCGGCCCGGCACCACTGGTCGAACGCGTTCTCGTCGCGGGTGCCATCGTGTCCATCCAGCCACCAGCGGGCGGCTTCGCGTGTGATCGCGTCCTGGCTCATGCACCCGGCACCTGCTGCAGGGCGACCAGGGCGCGGAGCAGATGGCCGTGCGCGGTCTGCCGGCTGATGCCCAGCTGGCGGCCGATCTCGGCCAGAGCCATCTGTTCCACACGCGCCAGCAGGAAGACCTGGCGCGAGCGCGGCGGCAGCGCGGCGACGATTGCATCGAGATGGCGCAGCTGTTCGGCGTCGAGCAGGCGCTGTTCAGGCAGCGGCGCAGGATCGGCGATGGCATGCAGCTGTGTGTCATCCAGCGCTTCTTCGCGACGGCGCTGGCGTTGCCGGTAATGGTCGGCAATCAGGTTGTGGGCAACACGGTACAGGTACGCGCGGCCATTGCTCAACAGGCCACTGGCGGCGACCTTGACGACACGCAGCCAGGTTTCCTGGACGACGTCATCGGCGTCGCTGCGTTGCGGGAGTTTGCGGCGGACATGGGCGTGCAGCGGCCGGTAATGGGCCGCACACAGCTGCGCGACATCCGTCGGTTCGACAGGCGTGGACACGGGGCGGGCGACAACTGGGAAAGGGAACAGCCCGCGGCGGCAAGGGCAGCGGCTGCACCTTACAGCAAAAGAGAATCATTTGCATCTGTAGCGCGAGGCCGGTGCATTGGATGGCCGATCAGCCCGCACGGCTGGCGCTGCGTATCTCCAGCAGCAAGCGGTGGGCGGGAAACGTGCGCAGCGCTGGATGCCGCTGCCGGTGGTAGGCATTCCAATAGCTTGCGGCACGCTGCATACACCGTTCGAAGAAGGCGGCGTTCTCGCGGACCAGGGGTGCGTAAGCGGCCAGGCCAATCTTCCGGGCATGGTGGTCGATCGTCAGCGCGATCTCTTCGACATACTCGCTGAGCAGCGCCAGGTGGAATGCCAGAACCCACGGCACCGATGCCTGCCCCAATGCCTCAACAGCCCGTTGTCGCAGGAAGCCATCGGGATGCCGGGTGGCCAGGCACAGGCACAGCAGGCGGTGATCACCCAGCAGGGAAGATGCCAGGCGTTCCAGGCGCGTACCGTCGGCGTAGATGCGATCGGGGAAGCGCAGTGCTTCTCCATCGATCAGCAGCCGGTAGTCGTTGTTGCTGGCCTGCGCCTGGATGCGATCGAGCCGTTGCTGAAGATCGCAGGCGACGCCATGCAGGTGGGCAGGTACGTCGAACATGGTGGGAGTATCGCCTGCATGAGGGCGTACGTCAGCCTATGGCGGGTGGCGCAGCGCACCGCTGCCGGCCAGCGGCCGGCACTACCGGGGCAGGTAGTCGCAATGGATCTGCAGTGCTTCGGTCGGGTTGGGGTGCAGTTGGAAGCCGCAGTGCTGCAGGCTGTGCTTCACCTGCGCGACCGCCCAGGCATGGCGGCTGACGCGGCGCGCCTGCCAGTTGGGTGGCGTGAACACGCCCAGTGGCAGCAGCCGCAGTCGCTGGCCGTGCAACACCATGGAGATATCGACGTGACGGCCATCGATGTCGTGACCGTTGGCACCGAAGATGGCATCGACTTCATCGCGGCGCTGCGGGTAGCAGGTGCGGAACACCGCAATGCCGAGCCGCCGCACCGCGCGGCGGAACCCACCGAGGCGACTGTGGCGTGATTCGAAGCCGCGCGTGAGCAGCAGGCGCAGTTCGGTGGGCAGGAGTGCCTGCGCATCGAGCAGGCGTTGCAGCACCTCTGCTTCGATCTGGATATGGGTGGAGGGCCAGCGCGGGGCGACAAGCAGCCCGCGATGGTTGCCGCGTTGCAGGGTCAACATCGGTGAAGCTTCGCACGCGGGCTAACAGCCGGGGTAGTGCCGGCCGCTGGCCGGCAGATTCCAGTGCCGGCCAGCGGCCGGCACTACCATCGTCGGGTCAGATATCGCGGTACTGGATCTGCGCGGCCAGCACACGCAGGCCATCGGCATTGCTGGACAGGATGCGCTCTTCACCGACGCCCTTCTGCCGCTTCAACTGGAAGCCCTGGTCTGCAGGCAGCTGCGCGGCGATGCTGTCCATGCGCTGCAGGGCATCGGGGCCGCTGCAGTCGAAGTGGCCCCAGTGGGCACCATCGCGGTGGATCTGCAATCGGTAGTTCATCGTGGTGTCTCCGGCAGGTCCTGCAGCCAATGGTCGAACATTGCGGTGGCGGCCGCGGCCAGTGGTGCGCCATAGCGACGCGCCTGCGCGCGCAGGTCGTTGGGATCGATGCCAGCCTGGGCCAGCTCCAGCGTGTGACCGATCAGCCAACGCTCGAACTGGCGCGCGTCCAGTTCCGGATGGCATTGCAGGGCCAGCGCGTGGTGGCCGATGGCGAAGGCCTGGTGGCGGCAGGCCGGCGTGCTGGCCAGGCGGCGTGCGCCGGCCGGAAGTTCGAAGGCCTCACCATGCCAATGCAGCACGGGAATGCCCTGCAGGGCCTGCAGCGGCGAGCGCTGGCCTTCATCGGTCAGCAGCAGTGGCGCAAAGCCGATCTCCTTGCCGCCACTGGGAGCGACACTGGCACCGAGTGCACGGGCCATCAGCTGTGCACCCAGGCAGATGCCCAGGGTCGGCCGCTGTTGTTGCAGCCGGCGCTGCAGCAGGGCGATGCTGTCGGTGACGAAGGGATAGGTCGCTGTGTCATTGACGCTGATCGGGCCGCCTAGCACCACCAGCAGGTCGGCTGTTGCGGCGGAGTCCAGCGCGTCGATACCGGCCTGCAGCACCTGCAGCTGCCAGCCTTGGGCCAGCAGCAACGGTTGCAGGGTGCCGAGGTCTTCAAAGGCAACGTGTTGCAGCACAACCGCGTGCTTCATGCCGGGGCTCCGCTGTTCGGCCAGTAGAAGCTGTCCGGGGTGGCGCGGGCGCCGAAAATGGCCTGGCCGACGCGGACCACGGTGGCACCTTCCTCGATGGCCACTTCGAAATCACCGGACATGCCCATCGACAGCTGCGACAGGTCAAGGCCGGGCGGGACGACGCGCTGCAGCTGGTCGCGCAGGTCACGCAGGCGCACGAAGCAGGCGCGCACGCGCTCGACCTCGGGGGTGAAGATGGCCAGGGTCATCAGGCCGCGCACGCGCAGGCGATCGAAGGCCGGCAGCTGCTGCACGAAGGCCTCGACTGCGTCGGGTTCCAGTCCGTACTTGCTCGGTTCGGCCGAGGTGTTGACCTGCACGAACACATCCAGCGTGCGGTCTTCCAGTTGCAGGCGCTGCTGCAGGGCCTCGGCCACGCGCAGGCTGTCCAGCGCCTGGAACTCGCTGGCGAAGCGTGCCACGTAGCGCGCCTTGTTGGTCTGCAGATGGCCGATCACCGACCAGTGCACGCCCAGGTCGGCCATTGTTTCGGCCTTGCGCTGCGCCTCCTGCACCTTGTTCTCGCCCAGTTCGTGACAGCCTGCGGCCACCGCCATGCGGATGCGGGCGTCATCGACGGTCTTGCTGACCGGCAGCAGGCGCACGCTGGCTGGGTCACGGCCGACACGTGCGCAGGCATCGGCGATGCGTTGGCGCACCGTGACCAGGTTGGCGGCGATCTGTTCAACGGACTGGGCGACGGGCCAGTCGGCAGCGGCAAGGGGCATGCGGGCACCTCCAATGCAGGGCGGCCAGGGTGGGATACACTGGCACAGGACAAGAGATATTTTGGCATAGGACAAAATGAAAATCACCGGGCATAGCGCCGAGTCGATCTTCGACAGCATCCGCGACGGCATCGGCAAGGGCCGCTTGCCGGCCGGCAGCGTGCTGCCGCCGGTGCGTGAACTGGCCGAGCAGCTGGGGGTGAACCGCAATACGGTGGCCGCTGCCTACAAGCGATTGGATGCGGCGGGCCTGGCCAGCACGGCGGGCCGTCGTGGCACGGTGGTGCGCGGATTACCGCCTACGCTGGCGCGCGAGGGCAGCACGCCAGGGCTGGCCCTGCAGGACCTCGCCGGTGGCAACCCGGACCCGCGCCTGCTGCCGAACCTGCGCCTGGCGCCGGCAGCGCCGCGTTTGTACGGCGTAGGCACGGTCGACCCGAGGTTGCAGGCGCTGGCACGCGCCTCGCTGGATGCGGACTGCCCGGAGGGCTATGCGCTGGAGCTGACCCATGGCGCGGTCGACGGCATCGAACGCCTGCTGGCGGCGTGGCTGCTGCCGGGGGATCGCATCGCGGTGGAGGATCCGTGCTTCCTCGGCAGCCTCAACGTGCTCAATGCGGTGGGCCATGCGCCGTTGCCGGTGGCGGTGGACGCGCATGGCATGCAGGTCGATTCGCTGCGTGCGGCACTGGAGGCTGGCGCACGCGCGGTGCTGCTGACCCCGCGCGCGCACAACCCGACCGGGGCCAGCCTGGATGCGAAGCGGGCGCGGGCGTTGCGGCAGCTGTTGGCGGCCTACCCGCAGGTGGCGATGCTGATCGACGATCACTACGCGCTGCTTTCGCAGCAGGCCTATCACTCGGTGCTGCCGCTGGATGGTCGTCGCTGGGCCGTGCTGCGTTCGTTGTCCAAGCCACTGGGTCCGGACCTGCGGCTGGCCTGGCTGGCCTGCGATGAGGAGACCGCATCGCGGTTGCGGTTGCGGTTGGCGTCCGGCACCGGCTGGGTCAGCCATCTGCTGCAGGATGCGGCGACTTCGGTGCTGGCGTCGGCGACGCAGCGGGCGAAGATCGCCTCGGCAGGTGAGCGTTACCAGCAGCGCCTGCAGTCGCTGCAGGAACTGCTGCGTGCGCGGGGCGTGCCGACACCGCAACCGATGGAAGGATTGAACCTGTGGCTGCCGTTGCCAACCGACAGCCATCCGCAGGTGCTGGCACTGGCTTCGCGCGGATGGCATGTGCGCGCAGGCGAAGTGTTCGCGGTGGCAGCGCCGGGACATGGGCTGCGCATTACGTGTGCGGCGCTGGGATCGGCGCAGCTGCGGCAGCTGGCCGATGATCTGGCAGCGGTGTGCGGTCTGTAGCGTCGAGCTTGCTCGACTTTGCTTCGCTTTTGTAGAGCCGAGCCATGCTCGGCTGCTGTTGTGTAGAAGCAGTCGAGCATGGCTCGACTCTACATGACCGGCAGTCGAGCATGGCTCGACGCTACAGAAGCCGATCAGGGCGCGGCGTTGGCGCCGGGGCGCACGTAGTAGGACTGGCCGCTGTCATCGACGAACATCAGCTCCGGCTTGCCTTGCCAGGAGGTGAGCATGGCGCCGGTGTTGTTCTGGTGCTTGACCATCAGGCTGGCGCCACGGTCCGGGTCGGCGACGACCTTGAACACTTCGGTGGTGCCGGTGGCATCGTCCAGGGTGAGCAGGGCTTCGCCGCCGCGGTCGCTGGTGCCGTAGCCGCCGCGTTCGGAGCCGTCGGGGCCGAGCAGGATCAGGCCGGACAAGGCGGTGGCGCGCGGCCCCTGGGTACGGCCCTGGCTGAGCGGATCGGGAACCGGTGCGCCGAGGATCACCCGCGGCTGGCCGCTTGCATCGTGGATGACCAGCCCGCGTGCTTCGATGATGCGCTGTGGTGATTGGCTGCGATGCAGGCTCCAGGCGGTCCAGCCGGAAACAAGCAGGGCGAGGGTCGAGACCACCAGCGTGGTCAGCAGCAGTGCGCGGGGCATGGCGTCGTCCTTCCTTGGATGTGCCGACGATAGCGGATGCGGACCGGCAATGGCCAGTTCGTTGTGTGACGTTGTGTATCGTCAATGGAAATCGCGGCTGTGGCTGCGCAGTCCCTGCAGCAGTTCATCCAGGCAGTGCATGCGCTGCACGATGACATGCTGCACGCCATCAACGCGTTCCAGGCGGCCGTCGATCTGCATCAGCTGGGTGTCGACCAGTACGCGGTGCTGGCGGTCGGCCAGGTGCCGCCAGACCACGGCGTTGACCATGCCGGTCTCGTCCTCGAGCGTGAGGAAGGTGACGCCGCTGGCGGTCTGCGGGCGCTGGCGCATGCGTACCAGGCCGGCGATGCGTACGCGCCGGCCATGGCCGTGGTCTGCCAGCTGTGCGGCATCCAGGCAACCGCGGTTGCGCAGTTGCGCACGCAGGAACGAGATCGGGTGGCGGCCCAGCGTGGTGCCGGTGCTGCGGTAATCGGCCTGCATGTCTTCCCAGGCGCTGGGCAGGGGCAGTGGCACGCGGGCTTCGGTGGTGGCGCGGGCCTGGTCGAACAGCGGCAACCGGTTTTCCACACCGGAGATATCCCAGCGCGCACGATGGCGATGGCCGCTGAGCCCACGCAGCGCCCCGGCATCGGCCAGCAGGCCCTGCTGGCGGCGGTCCATGGCGGTGCGCTGGCACAGGTCACCCACATCGTCGAACGGGCGCCGCGCACGTTCGCGCATGATGGCCTGCACGGCGGGTTCGTTGCAGCCATCGACCAGGCGCAGGCCGAGCCGGATCGCCGCCGGCCCCTTGCCGAAATCCAGCGTGCAGTCCCAGTCGCTGTGGCGCACGTCCACCGGCAGCACGCGGATGCCATGCCGGCGCGCGTCCTGCAGCAGCTGGTCGGGGCTGTAGAAGCCCAGCGGCTGGCTGTTGATCAGGCTGGCGGTGAACGCGGCCGGGTGATGGCACTTCAGCCAGCAACTGGCATAGGTCAGCAGGGCGAAACTGGCGGCGTGGCTTTCCGGGAAGCCGTAATCGCCGAATCCCTTGATCTGCTCGAACAGGTGCTCGCCGTATTCGCGGCTGAAGCCGTTCTTCAGCATGCCGGCCAGCAGCTTCTCGCGATGCGGTTCCAGGCCGCCACGGCGTTTCCACGCCGCCATCGAGCGGCGCAGGGCATCGGCCTCGCCCGGGGTGTAGCCGGCCGCATCCACCGCCAGCTGCATCACCTGTTCCTGGAACAGCGGCACGCCGAGGGTGCGCGCGAACACGCGTTCCAGCCGCGCTGGATAGAGTGGATTGTCTGGATCGTTCAACGCGTCAGGACCCTGCTCGCGCAGGATCCTTCGCCGTTCCAGGTAGGGGTGCACCATGTCACCCTGGATCGGGCCAGGGCGCACGATCGCCACCTCGATCACCAGGTCATAGAACTCGCGTGGCTGCAGGCGCGGCAGCATCGCCATCTGCGCGCGCGACTCGATCTGGAACACGCCGATGGTGTCGGCGGCGCAGATCATGTCGTAGGTCGGGCCGTCTTCATCGGGAATCGCATCCATGCGTCCTTCGTGCAGGCCATGCTGCTGCAGCATGGCCAGGCACTTGCGGATGGCGGTGAGCATGCCCAACGCCAGGCAGTCGACCTTCATCAGGCCGGTGGCATCGAGGTCGTCCTTGTCCCACTGGATGACGGTGCGGTCGGCCATCGCTGCGTTCTCCACCGGGACCAGCGTCGACAGCGGGTGCTCGGAGATCACGAAACCACCCGGGTGCTGCGACAGGTGGCGGGGGAAGTCGATCAGTTCGGTGGTCAGTGCCAGCAGACGCTGCATCAACGGCGTGTCCGGATCGAAGCCGCGCTCGCGCAGGGTCTCCGGCAACGGTACGTGGCCGCCCCAGTGGTCCATCGCCGCCCCCAATTCGTTGACCTGGTCCATCGGCAGGCCGAGCGCGCGGGCCACGTCGCGGATCGCGCTGCGGCCACGGTAGCTGATCGCCACCGCAGTCAGGGCGGCGCGCTCGCGGCCATAGCGCTTGAATACATACTGCAGCACTTCCTCGCGGCGCTCGTGCTCGAAGTCGATATCGATATCCGGTGGCTCGTCGCGCTCGGCGGAGATGAAGCGCTCGAAAAGCAGGTTGCTGCGTGCCGGGTCGATCTCGGTCACGCCCAGCACGAAGCACACCGCGGAGTTGGCCGCCGAGCCACGACCCTGGCAGAGGATGTCCTGGCTGCGCGCGAAGCGCACGATGTCCTGCACGGTGAGGAAGTACGAGGCGTAGTTCTTCTCCCGGATCAATGCCAGTTCGTGCTCGATCTGTTTGCGCTGTGCCGGTTCGATGCCGCCTTTCCAGCGCCAGGGGATGCCGCGCTCGACCAGCACGCGCAGCCAGCTGTCCGGATCGTGGCCCTCGGGTACCAGTTCGCGCGGATAGGTGTACTGCAGCTGCTCCAGAGTGAAGTGGCAGCGCTCGGCGATGCGCAGGGTCTCGGCCAGCAATTCGGGTGGATACAGCTGGGCCAGCGCGGTACGCGGGCGCAGGTGGCGCTCGCCGTTGGGGAACAGGCGCCAGCCGGCCTCGGCCACGCTGCAGCGATGGCGGATCGCAGTCAGCGTGTCCTGCAGGGCGCGGCGGCGGCGCACGTGCATGTGCACATCACCACTGGCCACCAGCGGCAGGCGGTGGCGTTCGCCGAAGGCCTGCAGCTGCTGCAGGCGGCGTGCGTCGTCGTGTTCGTGGTGCAGTTCCACCGCCAACCACAGCCGATCATCGAAGCCGGCACGCAACAGTTCCAGTTCGGTGGCCGCTGGTTGCCGGTCCAGCCACAGGCACAGCAGGCCGTCGGGCAGGCCGAGCAGGTCCTCGCGCAGGCAGCGGTATTCGCCCTTGGTCGCGCGCCGCCGGCAGGTGGTGATCAACTGGCACAAGCCGGCATAGGCGGCCTGGTCGGTGCACAGCAGGGCCAGCTTCGGCCCGTCCTCGACCTGGAATTCGGCGCCGACGATCAGCGCCACGCCATGCGTCTTCGCCGCCTGCCAGGCACGCACGATGCCGGCCAGCGAGCATTCGTCGGTGATCGCCAACGCGCGGTAGCCCTGGCCGGCAGCGCGCGCGAACAGTTCTTCGGCAATCGAGGCGCCACGCTGGAAACTGAAGGCCGACAGGCAGTGCAGTTCAGCGTAGCCGGGCAGTTCGTTGTGCATGACGGCTCAGCCGAACCAGCCGTGCAGCATCCACGGCGCATGCGGATCATTGCGTGTGCGGAACGCCCAGCCGCGCTGGCCGTGTGCGGTTTCCACCACGTAGTAGTCGCGGCGCGCATCGGCCTGGTCCCACCAGCCCGATTCGATCCGCTCCGGCCCGGCGATGATACGCAGGCGCGGATCACGCAGCGGTTGCGGCGTGTCCAGCAGCCAACCGGGGCGCAGCGGCCAGTACGATGGAGGCTTGGCCGCGGGCTGGGTGCCATTGGCGCGTTCGGGGCGATGGTCGGCCTGCACAGCCAGCGGTTGCACGGCGTCATCGCCCAGCCGCGCCCGCAGGCGCTCGCGCAGCTGGTTCCAGGGCATCGCCTGTGCCGGCCGGGTGTCGAACAGGTCACGCGCGGCGGGCACGAACGGTGGCAGTTGCTCGGCCTGCAGGCGCAGTGCACGGCTGCCGGCGGGCAGGGCGAAGGCTTCCATGCGGTTGCGTGCGATCTCGAACAGCAGCGCGGGATCGCGCTCGGGTGCCAGCAGGCCGATGGTCAGCACGCTGGCCGGCAGCAGGTCATGCTCGAAGTGCAGGTCGAAGCGCTGTACGCCGCCATCGCGCGAACACAGGAACGCGGCCAGGTCCAGCAGCAGGCGACGCAGCGGGAACAGCAGGGCCTGGCTGGATTCGATCTCGTATTCGAATTCGATGCGCGCATCGAAACGGTCCGGTGGCTGGTAGTAACGCAGTGGCGCGGTGGGCAGGCCGCGCAGCGCATCCAGTTGCTGCAGTACCTCGGGTGAGAAGCGCCGGGCCAGGCTGTCGCGCGGCAGTTCGAGCACCGCACCCAGCGTGCGCAGCCCGGAACGACCGAGCACGGTCACCGCGTCGCTGGGCAGGCCGCAACGCGGCAACGGCAGCTGCGCCAGTGCTGCTGGCAGCTGCTGCGCATCGATGCCGAGGCCGTCGTGGACGTTGGCCAGCACGCGCGCGGCATGCGCGGTGGGTGCGGCCACCAGGCGATGGCGGAAACCAAGCTCATGCAGTTCGCCGCGCAGGCGCTTTTCGATCGTCAGCCAGTCACCGAACAGGGCGCGACTGGCTCCGATCTCCATGACCAGCGCGTGCGGAAAATCGAGGCTGACCTGCGAGCTGTAGGCGTAGGCCCAGCTGGCCAGCAGTTGCCGGGTGTGCTGTTCGGCGTTCGGGTCGTAGTCGTGCAGGTGCATGTCCTGCACCAGCACCTGCGCAGCCGACAGCAGCATGCCCGGGCGCAGCCCCGCTGCGCGTGCCGACGGGCTGACCGCACGCAGCACGCGGCGCTGTACCGGCCCCTGCAGCAGCACCAGTGGCCGCTGCGGGTCCGGCTGCAGGCGCAGTACGCTGTCCAGCGCCAGCTGCGGCAACAACAGGCAGGCCCAATGCATGGCGCAGCCTCAGTGGGCGATGGCCAGTGGCAACGGCTGTGCGGGTGGCAGGCCGCCACGGCACTTCAGCACCCGTACCTGGCCGTGGTCGAGCTGCAGGCGCAGGCTGGCCGGGGAGGGGTTGCGCGCTGCCTGCGCCTCGCGGAACACGAAGCCCAGGCACTGGCCGCTGTCGGCAGCCACCTGCAGGCGGCGCAGTGAGCGGTCGTCGGCCTGGTGTGGCCAGCACAGTACCGCCGCGCAGGCGGCCGAGCGCAGGCACTGTTCGGCAGCCCACAACGCCTGCTTCGGCGCGGCGTGGATGATCTGCAGCTGGGCCAGGTCCAGCCCGGCTGCAGCCCAGGCCGGGGCATGCGGGCGGTAGGGCGGGGCGACCAGCACGATCGGGCGGTCGCGCTGGCTCAGCTTCGCCAGCGCCGGCCAGACCAGGGCCAGCTCGCCCACGCCGGGCGCGGCCTGCAGCACCTCGCACAGCCCGCTGGCCGGCCAGCCACCGCCGGGCAGGCGTGCGTCCAGTGCCGGATGGCCACTGGCCAGGTGGTCGCTGGCCGGCCCCTGGCGAGCCGGGCCGCGCCACAGCTGGCGCCCGTCCAGCAGCCGGTCGAGGGCGACGACGGCACCCATCAGCCGGTCCTCCAAGGGAGGCGCCGGGCGGGCTGGAAGCGGCAGGAGCGGGCGTAAACGGCGGGCATGGCGCGAGTATCGACGGGCCGGTATCAGGGGCTGAGACCGGACATGCTACTCGCCTTGTGAGTAGAATTACTAATGAAATCGGAAGGTCGGGTTTCAGGTTGCTGAAGGGGTAAAGGAGTGCCGACCAGGGGCGGCACCCCCGCAGGCCCCGGTTACGGACGCACCGGCAGCGCGACCGGGCGCAGCGGCGCGGCATCGCCGCCGCGGATCTTCAGCGGGCCGCCGATGAAGGCGAACTCATAGACCTTGTCGCGGGCCAGTTCGTCCAGCGCCACCAGCTCGATGATCGGCGCGCCCTGCTGGGCCAGCAGGTAGGTGTGCAGCGGCACGTAGTCGTCGGACACCTCCGAGGGGAAGGTCTCGAAGCTGAGGTTGTCGGCGCCGACGATCATCGCGCCGCTGTCCTCCACCAGGAAGCGCGCCGCGTCCAGGCCCATGCCCGGCGGGTTGGCCATGTAGGCCTTGGGCTGTTCGAACAGGCGCATGCGGCCGGTGCGGATCAGCACCACGTCGCCCTGCTGCAGCTTCACCTGCTGGCGTGCCAGCGCATCCTTCAGGTCCTGGCGGGTGACGCGGTAGCTGTCAGGCAGCATGTCCACGCCCTTGGCGCCGGCCACGTCGATCAGCACGCCACGCGCGATCAGCGGCGGGAATTTCTCGATGCCGGTGACATTCCAGCCACGGTCACCGAGGTGCTTGTCGGCCTCGAAGCCGTTCCAGATCTTTCCGTGGATGCCGAAGTGGTTCAGCGCATCGATGTGGGTGCCGGTGTGGCTGTACATCGAGAACGCGGTGCCGGTGTAGCTGCGGGTGAGGTTCATGGTTTCACCCACGCCCATCGGATCATCCATCACCGTGCCGCGCGGGGTGTGGGTCATCCAGAACTGGTAGTGCGGGTCGCCGGCATCCTGCCAGCTGGGCATGCCGACGTAGTATTCGGTGGCCAGGTCATAGGCCTTGCCGCCGCTGACCCGCGACAGGATCGCCGCACGCGAGGCCTCGGTGATCAGGTTGAGGCGGCCGATCTCGTCCTTCGGCCCCCAGGGGCTGGTGCCGACCCGCTGGCCGGAGGGAACGCGTTCGTGCGCGGACACGGTGGTGGAAGCGGCGGTGCCGGCCAGCAGCAGGGCCAGCGCGGTGGCCAGGGTACGTGGGGTCATGGGGAATCTCCTTGGGGTGGGGATGGTGCGGCTCAGGCCGCGACCAGGTGCGCCAGGGCCTGGCGCAGTTGCGGCAGCGGCAGGGTCTGCAGGCGCAGGCCGTTGCCGCCGATCACGGTGGGAATGGAACGGATGCCGAGGGCAGCGGCTTCGGCACGGTCGGCCTGCACGCGCCGGGCTGCTGCGTCGCCGTGCATGTGGTCAGCGAAGGCGCCACGCGGGTGGCCCAGTGCTTCGGCGATATCCAGCAGTACTTCGGCGTCGCCGATGTTGCGGTGCTGGTGCAGGTGCGCCCACTGCATGGCATCGAACATCGCGCCATGGGCGTCGTTGCCACCGAGCATGCCGGCGGCCTGGCAGGCCAGTGCGCCGAGCCAGCCGGACGGATACTCGAAGTCCTGTGCGCGCATGCCTTCGATATCGATGCGCGCGGTGTCTTCATGCGCGGCGCAGTCGGTCCAGTGGCGCAGGATGATCGCCTTGGCGCGCTCCATCGAGCCGAACACCTCGACCATCTGCGCGCGCGAGTCCTGCAGCACGAAGCTGCGGTGACGCACCTGGATGCCGAGTTCGGCGGAGACCTGCTGCAGGCGCGGGGCCAGCACGAAGCACCAGCCGCAGACCACGTCGTGGAAGAAATCGACCACCGGTGCGGCGGTGGCGGGGGAAGGAACGGAAGACATCTGCCTGCCATCGGTGAGAGGGGAGGCGGCAGATTAGGCAGCGCGGCGTGGCTGAAACAGCACGCCGCGGGCAGCTCAGTTTTCGCTGGCGGTTACGAATCCAGGCCGGCGCAGCTTGGCAGTTCGGCGTGCAGGAAATCGATGAAGGCACGCACCTTGGGCTGCAGGTGGCGCGAGGTGGGGTAGACCGCATGCACGAAGCGTGGTGGATAGCGGTGGTCGGGCAGCACCTGCTGCAGTTCGCCACGGGCCAGCGCCGGTGCCGCCAGGAACGAGGGCAGGGCGCCGATGCCCATGCCGGCCACCAGTAGGTCGCGCAGCAGCAGGCTGTTGTTGACGGTGACGCGCGCCGGCAGGGTGATCGTCACCTGGCCGTCGGGGCCGAGCAGCGGCCAGCTGCCGGGCGAGTCGGACAGGCTGTAGGCCAGCACGCTGTGCGCCTGCAGATCGTCCACCGCCTGCGGTGCCGGATGTTGCCGCAGGTAGGACGGGGCCGCGCACAGCACCTGCTGCAGCGAGGCCAGCCGGCGCGCCACCAGCCGCGAGTCATCCAGCTCGGCACGCAGCCGCAGCGACACATCGAAACCTTCGCCGACCGCATCGAGCAGGCGGTCTTCCATCACCAGGTCCAGTGACAGCTGCGGATGCTGCTGCAGGAAGCGTGGCAGCAGCGGCGACAGCGTGCTCAGCGCGAATGATTGCGGCGCGTTCACGCGCAGGCGTCCGGCCACGTCGCCGCGCTGTTCGGCGATGCCACGTTCCAATGCGTCCAGCTCGTCGAGCAGGCGGCAGCATTCGTGGTAATAGGCGTGGCCGGTCTCGGTCAGGCTCATGCGCCGCGTGGTCCGCTGCAGCAGCACCACGCCCAGGTGCGTTTCCAGGGTGCGCAGCTGCTTGCTCAGCCCGGCCGGCGACATGCCCAGGTCTTCGGCGGCGCGGGCCAGCCCGCCGCGTTCGACGATGCGGCGGAAGGCGCGCATCAGGTTGAAGGAATCCATGCCGGTCCCGGGCGCGATGAGGGCGCCATTGTAGATCCACGCCATGCGTGGATGTGGGAAGGCGGAGCGAATCGGTAGATCCACGCCATGCGTGGATGCAGGAACACGGTGCCGACCAAGCTCGGCATCCACCCGCAGCACGCGCTTGCGCCGTTTGTTCAAGCCGGCGCCCCATACGCCGCGCCAGCATGCAGGCCCCTCACTTTCCGGATTGCCCATGAAGCACTGGATGCTCCGCCTGTATGCCCCGTTGTTCCTGCTGGGCTTCGTCGCTGCTGCCGTCGTCTGGGTCGGCCACCTGCACGGTGATCCGCTATGGCTGCTGGCCTTGCTGGCGGTCGCCATCGCGATTTCGTTCGCCGCCGAACGCGTGTGGCCCTATGACCCTGCGTTCAACCATGACCACGGCGACAGCCTGCGTGACACCCTGCATGCGCTGGTCAACGAGAGCCTGAATCTGCTGTCGATCGCGGCGGTGCCGCTGCTGGCAGCCATCATTCCGTGGCAGGCCTGGCCGCTGCAGTGGCCATTCGCGCTGCAGGTGCTGCTGGCCATCATCTGCGCCGATCTCGGTATCACCCTGGTGCACTACGCCAGCCATCGCATCGGCTGGCTGTGGCGGCTGCACGCGGTACATCACAGCGTCACCCGCATGTACGGCTTCAATGGCCTGATGAAGCACCCGTTGCACCAGGCGGCCGAAGCAGTCGGCGGCGTGCTGCCGCTGCTGCTGTTGGGCCTGCCGATGCCGGTGGCCGCGGTGCTGGCGTTCGCCATTGCCATCCAGCTGCTGCTGCAGCATTCCAACGTGGACATGCGCCCGGGCGTGCTGGGCCGGGTGATGGCCTGGGCACCGCTGCACCGCTTCCACCACATGCGTTACGGCACCGCCGGCGACGTCAACTTCGGCCTGTTCCTGACGGTCTGGGATCATCTGCTGGGGACCGCCTTCGATGCGCCCGGCTATCGGCTGCAGCAACGCGACCTCGGCATCGGCAGCCAACCGGACTATCCGCGTGATTATCCCGGGCAGCTGCTGGCGCCGTTCCGCGAACTGCCGCATGGCGAGGTGCCGGAGTTGCCGGAAGGATTGCGCAGGCGCGGATGATCGGCCGTGTCAGGCCGCCTGCAACTGCAGGCCCCGCAGCTGTGCGGCACCGATGCCGAACATGCGGCGCAGGCTGCGTGACAGATGGGCCAGGTCGGCGAATCCGGCCGCATGCGCGCTGTCGGTCAGGCTGTGCCCGCGCAGATGATGCATCAGCGCGCGGCGCAGCCGTTGCCACAGCACCCAGCCGCGCAGGGTCACCGCCAGATCGGACTGGAAGCGCCGATGCAGCTGGCTGGTCGACAGATGTGCCGCCTCGGCGATATCGGCAGCCGGCACCGGGCCGGGCAGGTGCTCGGCGATACGGGACAGCGCTGCCTGCACGCGGCGGTCCAGCGGTTGCGGGCGGCTCAGCCGTGGCAACCAGTCGTGCAGCGCCAGCGCGTTGCCCGGCAGTGCGTGCAGGTGCTGCTGGATCTGCCCGGGATCGGCATGTGCGGGCTCGAGGAACACCGTGCAGCCCGCTTCCGGCGCCGACAGGATTGCGTGCGGCTGGAATGACGGCAGCCACAGCCGTTGGCCCTGCTGCCGTACGCCATCGACCTCGACCTGCCAGGGCGCGCCGTCGCTCAGTAACAGTTGATGGGCGTAGTGCGCGTGCGTATCGCTGCCACCAGCGTGGCCCTGCAGCACGGCCACGTGAGCATCCAGCAGCAGCGTGCCATTCCAGGGCAGGACGGGAGAGGACATGGAGGAATTGTAGATCCACGCCATGCGTGGATGAATCTCCATCGAAATCGAATATTCCGACAGTTGAACGAAGAGCAGCCGAGCATCGGCTCGGCTCTACAGCAGGCCGTGCAGGGAATTGTCGAAGGCGGGGTGGGTCCGGTTGCGGGGGCGTGAGCGCCATGGATGGCGCGACCGAGGCTACATGGACGTACTTGCGCCGTCCCCCGCAACCGGGCCCACCCCGCCACCCCACAGGAGCCCGCTGTTGCTTCGGCTGTTGCTTCTGAGGTTGCCGGCCAGCGGCCGGCACTACCGCGGGTGCCGGGCGCAGCCCGGCCGCGCGTACCCTCACCGCCCCTGCGGATCCGGCCGATGATGCACGTACTCGACCACGGTGCCATCGGGATGCACCGCATTGAACGCCGCCCCGGTCGGTACCACCTGCAGCGGGAAGATGATTTCAGCGCCAGCCGCCACCAGCTTGTCGTGATAGGGCCGAACGTCATCGACCAGCAGCGTCCCCGTGGTCGAAGTGAACGGCGCCAGCGCCGCCTTGCTGCCCTCGATCAACAGGAACGCACCGACCATCGCCAGACGCAGGCCGGCCTCCGGAAACGGGAACCCCGCATCGGCCACCACGCCCTGCAACTGCTCGTAGAACGCCACGCTGCGCTCCAGCTCACCGGGGGCCACGAACACCCGGATCAGCACGCGCGGCGCGCGCTGGCTGGAGGTATCACAGCGGTCGCGCCAGAGATGGTCGAAGTCGCGATGTACGGTCATGGGCTCGATTCGTGGCCAGGGACCCTCATTATCAGCAGCCTCGCGCGGCGCACTGATGACCGCCGGTGATGGCCTGATAACCAGTGGCTGGGGTCGGCCTGTGACTTAGGTCCTGTTGACAGGTGTGAACGCCCTCGCACAATCTTCACATGATTGGGTCGCCCTGCGCGGCCCGGACAGGCAGGTTGTCACGCCGGGAGGAGGGTCCCAGGCGCAGACCGGCCCGTCCTTCGGCCTGCGGGGCGTTGCCTGGCAACCCCTGCGCGGCATGAACGCTGCACCCTTCGGCGGCACTTTCCCTGGACCGATTGCCTTGGCAACGGAATTACGCCTGCCGATGAAAACGTTTACAAAGCCGCTTGCACTGTCCCTGGCCCTGTCAGCCGCACTGGCCGCCCCGGCCTGGGCCGACCCCGCCGCGTTCACTGTGCTGACCCTGGAACAGGCCCCGACCGCCGAGGCGATGCCGGCCCTGGCCGCCCAGCTGAAGACCCTGCAGGTGGACGCGGTGAGCGTGCGCCAGGTGCAGCGCGGCATCGGCCAGGTTGATCCGCTGCAGGTGCTGGCCGATGGGCTGGGCTACGCGTACCGCTTCATTGCTGCGGGCAAGGACGATGGCCAGACCCAGCGTGGCCAGGCCGTGCTGACCCGGCTGCCGATTGCTGCTGAATCCGGCCCCGACCAGCCGGGCCTGAACTACCTGCGCCTGGACGATGGCCGCCACACCGTGGCGGTCTACACCGATGCTGGTGCAGGTGCCGCGCAGCTGCCGGCGCTGGTCACGCGTTCGCGGCTGGGCGCACCGGCGGTGCTGCTCGGCGCGGTGGCCGGTGAATCGGCCAAGGCCGCAGGCTTCGACCCGGCACGTGTGGCGCTGGAGGCCGATGCCAGCTATTTCAGCGACGGCTTCCAGGCCGCCAGCAGTGCACCGTTCAAGGTGGAAGGCAGCGCCCTGCGTGCGACGCTGCTGACCCTGGCCTATGCCGCCGACAAGCATGGCGACACGCCGTGGATGGACACCACCCTTAACGCCGATGCACGCGCTGCGCTGCTGCTGAAGGCGATGACCGAGGATGAGAAGTTCCAGATGCTGCACAGCTACTTCGGGCTGGGCAAGGACGGTGGCCCGCTGCCGGAAGGCGCGGTCGGGTCGGCCGGTTTCGTGCCGGGCGTAGCGCGGCTGGGCATTCCATCGCAGCAGTCGGCCGATGCCGGCGTCGGCGTGACCAATCCAGGCGGCATCCGCCCGGGCGATTTCGCCACGGCGATGCCATCGGGCCCGTCCACCGCCTCCAGCTGGAACCGCGAAGTCGCCTTCGCTGGTGGTGCAACGATGGGCCGCGAAGCGTGGCAACAGCGCTTCAACATCCTGCTGTCGGGCAGCGTCAACCTGCAGCGCGACCCGCGCAACGGCCGCAATTTCGAGTACGCCGGCGAAGACCCGCTGCTGGCCGGTTCGATGGTCGGCGCGCTGATCCAGGGCGTGCAGAGCCAGCACGTGATCTCCTCGATGAAGCATTTCGCGCTGAACGACATGGAGACCCGCCGCAACTTCCACGACGTGCGCATCGGCGAACAGGCCATGCACGAGTCGGACCTGCTGGCCTTCGAGATCGCGCTGGACGCCGGCCGCCCGGGCGTGGCGATGTGCTCGTACAACAAGATCAACGGCACCTACGGCTGCGAGAACGGCTACCTGATGAACCAGGTGCTGAAGCAGGAATGGAAGTTCCCCGGTTTCGTGATGTCCGACTGGGGTGGCGTGCACAGTGGCTCGAAGGCGGCGCTGGCCGGCCTGGACCAGCAGTCGGCCGGTGAAGTGTTCGACGCAGCGGTGTTCTTCGATGAGCCGCTGCGCCTGGCCGTGCACGGCGGCGTGGTGCCGCAGGCGCGCCTGAACGACATGGTGGCGCGCATCCTGCGCACGATGTTCCTGCACGGCAACTTCGACAACCCGCCGCAGCACCAGAAGGTCGACGCCGAGGCCGGTTTCGCCGTTGCCCAGCGCACAGTGGAAGAAGGCAGTGTGCTGCTGCGCAATGAAGGCAACCTGCTGCCGCTGGCCGACAGCGTGAAGCGCATCGTCATCATCGGCGGCCATGCCGACAAGGGCGTGATCGGTGGCGGTGGTTCGTCGATGGTGGGCGTGACCGCCAAGGGCACCAACGCGGTGCCGGGCGTGCTGCCGACCACCTGGCCGGGCCCGGTGATCTTCCACCCGTCCTCGCCGCTGGAATCGCTGCGTGCGGCGCGTCCGGATGCAACCATCGAGTATGTGGACGGCACCAACGCCGCCGCTGCGGCCAAGGCAGCAGCGCAGGCCGACGTGGCCATCGTGTTCGCCACCCAGTGGGCGGCCGAATCGGTGGACCTGCCGGACATGCAGCTGCCGGATAATCAGGACGCCCTGATCTCGGCCGTGGCCAAGGCCAACCCGAAGACCGTGCTGGTGCTGGAAACCAACGGCCCGGTGCGCACGCCGTGGCTGGCGCAGGTGCCGGCGATGCTGCAGGCCTGGTACCCGGGCATCCGCGGTGGCGAAGGCATTGCCGCGCTGCTGACCGGCCAGGTCAATCCATCCGGCCGCCTGCCGGTGACCTGGGTGACGGACGAATCGCAGCTGCCGCGCCCGCACATCGACGGCCTCGGCTTCAAGCCGGCCAAGCCGTTCGGTGATGTGTTCGATTTCGATATCGAAGGCGCCAACGTCGGCTACAAGTGGATGGCGGCCAAGGGCCTGACCCCGACCTTCGCCTTCGGCCATGGCCTGTCCTACACCTCGTTCGCCTATGAAAACCTGAAGGTGAGCGTGGAAGGCTCGCGCCTGGTCGCCAGCGTCGACATCCGCAACACCGGCAAGCGCCCCGGTGCTGACGTCGCGCAGCTGTACCTGAAGCTGCCGGCCGGCAGCACCACGCCGATCCGCCTGATCGGCTACGACAAGGTGACCCTGCAGCCGGGCGAACAGCGTCGCATCCGCATCGAAGCCGAGCCGAAGACCCTGGCCCACTACGATGCGCAGGCCCGCCAGTGGAAGATCGACGGCGGCAGTTACCAGGTACAGCTGTCGCGCAATGCCGCCGAACCGCTGCAGACGGTGGATGTACAGCTGGTGGAGCAGGTGCTGCGCTGATGCCTGAAGACACGGCCCGGCACAGGGCCGTGTCTGTTTGTGCTGCTTCTGTAGAGCCGAGCCCACGCTCGGCTGATGAACAGTCAAGGCTGAGCCGACGAGCAGCCGAGCATGGGCTCGGCTCTACACCGGCGGGCTGACAAACCACCCGCGCAGGAAATCGATCAGCTGCCGCACCTTCGGTGAGGGCTGCGTGCTGTGCGGGTAGACCGCGTACACGCTCTGCTGCGGGAACCGGTGCTGGCGCAGCACCGGGCGCAGCCGGTCCTGGGCCAGGTCGTCCTCGATCAGCCAGCGTGGCAGCACGGTGACCCCGGCGCCGGCCACGGCGAAGGCGCGCAGGCTACTGGCACCATCCACGCGCACCACTGCATTGCCCGGGTTGGTGGCAAACAAGGCGTCGCTGCCGTCGGGCGCGATCACCGGCACGTCGGCCAGGCGCGGGTAGCCGAGGCGGGGCAGGGTGCCCAGCTGCACGGGGTCATCGGCAGCATCGGCAGAAGGCAGGCGTGCCAGCAGGGACGGAGCCGCCACCGCGCACAGTGGGTGCCGTTCCAGTTCGCTGGCGTGCAGGCCCGAATCGGGCAGACGGCCGAGGCGGATCGCCAGGTCGAAGCGTTCGGGAATCAGGTCGGCCGGTGCGGGCGACGTGGACAGGTGCAACTGCAGGGCCGGATGCCGTGCACGGAACGCCTCCAACGCAGGAATCAGGCGTAGCTGTGCGTACTCCGGGGTGGTGGTCAGGCGCAGCACACCCTGCAGCTGATGCTGGTCGCGGCGTGCGGCATCGATCGCCGCCTGCGCTGCATCCAGCGCCTGCACGCAGTGCTGCAGGAACTGCTCGCCGGCATCGGTCAGGGCCAGGTGGCGGGTACTGCGCAGCAACAGGGTCACGCCCAGCTCCTGTTCCAGCCGCTTCAGGTTGAAGCTGACCACCGCGCGGCTCAGGCCCAGGCGATCGGCGGCGGCGGTCAGGCTGCCGGCCTCGACCACGGCGCGGAAGATATCGAAGCGATCGAGGCTGACCATGATGATCCATTGTCAAAACAGGTTTGACAGTGTTGCAGCTGCCGTCGTGTTTTTCCAACAAGGTCCGGACGGCATGCTGGCCGCTTCCCCGCTGGAGCGCCGCCGATGCCGTCCCCCCGCCTGCGCCATGAGGCGATCTTCCTGCTGGTGTTCGCCCTGGATCTGGTCAACATGTTCATCGCCACGGTGGCCTATCCGGCATTGGCAGCGGAGATGCACGCCGATATCAGCACCCTGGCCTGGGTCGGCACCGCCTACATGCTGGGCCTGAGCGTGGTGATTCCGCTGGCGCCCTGGCTGGCCGCGCGTTGTGGTGAGCGTCGCCTGCTGCTGGTGGCGTTGCTGCTGTTCGCGGTTGCCGCTGCGCTGGCCGGCGCCGCACCGGGTATCGGCTGGCTGCTGGGCTGGCGCCTGCTGCAGGGCCTGGCCGGTGGCCTGCTGATTCCGGTGGCACAGGCGGCAGCGTACCGACAGTGCACGCCCGACCAGCGTGGCGCGCTGACCCGCCGCATCCTGCTGGTGGCGCTGCTGGTACCGGCACTGGCGCCCGCGCTCGGTGGGCTGCTGGTGCAGTGGTTGTCCTGGCGCGGTGTGCTCTGGGCCAGCCTGCCGCTGGCCGTGGTGGCGATTGGACTGGTGCTGGCGTGGATGCCGGCCGATGGCGCGCGTAGTGCGCCACGCCTGCAGGCCTATGCGCTGTCCACCGCGATGCTGGCGCTGGGCGCACTGCTGCTGGCGCTGACCTGGCTGGGTGAACCCGGCCATCGGGCCGCCGGCGCCGTACTGCTGTTGATCGCATTGCTGTTGGCGGCGGCCCACCTGCGGCATGCACGGCAGCAGGCGCAACCCCTGCTGCGCTGGTCATTGCTATCCCATCGCGGCCTGCGCCTGGCGATGCTGGTCTACCTGGCAGTACCCGGTGTATTCATCGGCAGCCAGCTGGTCAGCACGCTGCAGCTGCACCAGGCTGGTTACAGTGCCGCGCGCATCGGCGCGCTGATGCTGCCCTGGGCGCTGGCCTCGGCCATGGCGATCACGGCCAGCAAGCGCCTGCTGGCCCGCTTCGGTCCGGCCACGGTACTGCGTACGGGCATGCTTCTGCAGGCCGGCGGCCTGCTGTTGATGGCGCTGCTGCCGCAGCCGCACGTCGCCTTGGCCGGGCTGCTGTTCGCGCTGATGGGCGCCGGCGGCAGCCTGTGCAGCAGCACCGCACAGACGCTGGCCTTCCATGGGGTCGAGGGCGAGGCGCTGGGTGATGCCAGCGCACTCTGGAACCTCAATCGCCAGCTCAGCTTCTGCCTGGGCACCGCGGCCATCGCGCTGCTGCTGGCATTGGCCATGCAATGGCTGCCGGCCCATGCCACCGGCGTGGCGCTGGGTCTGGCTGCTGTACTGACCCTGCTGCCGATGGCGTTGCTGCGCCGGCCGCAATCGATGTTCCTTTCCCAACCCGAGACAACGCAATGACGATGACCGCAGAGAACGAGTTCCATGATCTGATCGCCAAGCTGCAGGCCTGGTTCCGTGCGGAAGCCGCCGCCAGCACGCTGGATGCGTTGATGGACCATTTCTGTACCGACTTCAGCATGGTCGGTATTGCCGGGCAGCGCCTGGACCGTGAAGCTCTGGCCGGCATGTTCGCTGGCGGCCATGGTGCGCGCCCGGGCTTGCGTATCGAAATCGATGCCCTGCAGTTCATCCCGGTGCCGTCTCCGCTGGCGATGCTGCGCTACCGTGAGGGGCAGGCCGTTGCTGAGGGTGTGATGGCCTGGCGTGAGGCACTGGCGGTGTTGCGGCAGGAAGATGGCCGTTGGCGCTGGCTGGCGTTGCACGAAGTGCCGGCAGCCTGATCGGTAGTGCCGGCCGCTGGCCGGCAACCGCGTACCGTGCCCGGGGTGGATGAAGTTGCCGGCCAGCGGCCGGCACGACCGGTTGCCGTCGGGCGCAGCAGCTGGTCGCACATGTGCCATCAGTCCTGCCTGCATCCACCGCAGAATGCAAAGCCCGCCCACACTTCACGGTACAAGGCAGGAGTAGGCTTGAGGCTTTCCTGCCGGGAGGGGTCTCCATGCGTGTGCGTGCCGTTGCTGTAGCCATCGCCCTTTGCCTGTCCAGCACCGTGCTGGCCGCCGAAACCCCGCCGATGACCCCGGACATCAGCGGCAAGCCCTTCGTTGCCCCCGATGTCGGTCGTGACTACGACAAGCGCGTGGTGATGGTGCCGATGCGTGATGGCACCAGGCTGTATACGGTGATCGTGGTGCCCAAGGGCGCGCGCAATGCGCCGATCCTGCTGACCCGTACGCCTTACGACGCAGCCGGCCGCGCCAGCCGCAGTGATTCGCCGCGCATGCGCGACCTGCTGCCGCAGGGCGACGAGGTGTTTGTCGATGGCGGTTACATCCGCGTATTCCAGGACATCCGCGGCAAGTACGGCTCCGAAGGCGATTACGTGATGACCCGGCCGCTGCGCGGGCCGTTGAACAACACCAAGGTGGACCACTCCACCGACGCCTGGGACACCATCGACTGGCTGGTGAAGAACGTGCCGGAGAGCAATGGCAAGGTCGGCATGCTCGGCTCGTCGTACGAGGGCTTCACCGTGGTGATGGCGCTGACCGACCCGCACCCGGCGCTGAAGGTGGCTGCGCCGCAGAGCCCGATGGTGGATGGCTGGATGGGCGACGACTGGCTCAACTACGGCGCGTTCCGCCAGGTCAATTTCAACTACTTCGCGATGCAGACCGAGAAGCGCGGCAAGGGCACGCCGCTGCCCAGCCTCGGCTACGATGACTACAGCACCTTCCTGCGCATCGGTTCGGCCGGCGACTACGCGCGTTTCACCGGCGTGGACCAGCTGACCTGGTGGAAGAAACTGGTGGAGCACCCGGCCTATGACGGCTTCTGGCAGGGCCAGGCGCTGGACGCGGTGATGGCGAAGACGCCATTGAAGGTGCCGACCATGTGGCTGCAGGGCCTGTGGGACCAGGAGGACATGTGGGGTGCCAACCACGCCTACCAGGCAATGGAAGGGCGCGACAGCGGCAACAACCGCAACTACCTGGTGATGGGACCGTGGCGGCACAGCCAGGTGAACTACAGCGGTAGCGAGCTGGGCGCGCTGAAGTTCGATGGCGATACCGCGCTGCAGTTCCGCCGTGACGTGCTCAAGCCGTTCTTCGACCAGTATCTGGTGGACGGTGCGCCGAAGGCGGATACGCCGCCGGTGCTGATCTACAACACCGGCGAGAACCACTGGGATCGCCTGAAGGGCTGGCCACGCAGCTGCGACAAGGGCTGTGCTGCCAGCAGCAAGCCGCTGTACCTGCGTGCCGGCGGCAAGCTGGCGTTCCAGGCACCGGCGGCGGGCGAGGGCGACTTCGAGGAATACGTGTCCGACCCGGCCAAGCCGGTGCCGTTCGTGCCGCGTCCGGTGCGTTTCGGTGACCGCGACATGTGGACCACCTGGCTGGTCAAGGATCAGCGCTTCGTTGATGGCCGCCCGGACGTGCTGACCTTCATCACCGAACCGCTGACCGCGCCGCTGCGCATCGGCGGCGCGCCGGTGGTGCACCTGCAGGCCTCGACCAGCGGCACCGACAGCGACTGGGTGGTGAAGCTGATCGACGTGTATCCGGACCAGGAAGCGTCGACGCCGGAGATGGGCGGCTACGAGCTGCCGGTGTCGCTGGCGATCTTCCGTGGCCGCTATCGCGAAAGCTTCAGCGATCCGAAGCCGCTGGCGGCGAACCAGGTGCTGCCGTACCGCTTCGACCTGCCCAACGCCAACCACACCTTCCAGAAGGGTCACCGGGTGATGGTGCAGGTGCAGTCCAGTCTGTTCCCGCTGTATGACCGCAACCCGCAGACCTACGTGCCGAACGTCTACCTGGCCAAGCCCGGCGATTACCAGAAGGCCACGCAGCGGGTCTGGCACAGCGCGGCGCAGGCCAGTTACATCGATCTGCCGGTGTATTGAGGCCCACAGGGTGACGCCGGGCATGGCCCGGCGCTACCTGGGCCCGCGCGATGCACGACGGTTTTGGTAGTGCCGGCCGCTGGCCGGCGTTTCTATGCTCAAGGATAAAGGTTGTCGCTCGTCAGCAGCCCACTGTCGAACTTCCGAAAGAGTTCGGCAATTGATTCGGCGATGGGCTTTCCCCGGCTGATGTCGAGATCGCCCAGATCGAATGAGATGATCTGTCCGCGACTGAGCGGGCAGAGATCGAGCGCGATGAGCGTCGATCCACCGTCCGTTCCAATGCCCATCAGGTAGTCGCCAAGATAACGACGGATCTGGTAGCTGCGGTTGAGCTGAATGATGGTGGCGATGGACCATAGGTCGACATAAGCATGAGGGAACACGCAGCGCCCACCGTTTGACCAACGCAGGAGCAGCATGAATTCCTCTGGAATCGCTGCCTCGCTCCAATGTGCCTGTAAGCTGCGTAGATCGTCCTCATGCCCGCCTGTCTCGGGTAGCCATGGACTTTGGATGCATCGGATGAAGTAAGGCGTGCTTGGTTGATCTCGATTGTCCACGAGAAGTCCCTGTAGTCAGCCTTACTACGATGGCGCGGCCCATCTTTGGCGGCAATGGGCATATGCGACATGCGCAGAGATGTGTCGGGAATATGATCGCTTCCAGCGCGTGTCGACCAAGGTCGACACCTACCAGAGCGGAGCCATGGCAGGTCGATTCAGGCGGTTGCGGTTGTGCCGGCCGCTGGCCGGCATCCGCGATGGCGTGAAGCAGAAGCTGCTATCCGACCTTTGAGGGCCCGGTGCGCCAGCGGCTGGGTACCAGGCCGAAACGCTTGCGGAACGCAGCCGCGAAGTTGCTGGGGTGACGGTAGCCACTGGCGGCCGCAGCCTGCTCGACAGTCCAGCCGTCTTCGCGCAGGCCCTGCTCGGCGTGGCGCATGCGTTGTTCGTGCAGGTAGTCGAACACCGAGCAGCCGTACTGCTGGGCGAAATGACGGCGAAGCGAGCTTGGGCTCATGCAGGCCAGCTGGGCCAGTTCGATCAGACTATGGGCGTGGCTGGGATCGTCATGCAGGTAGGCACGCACGCGCTCCAGGCGCTCGCGCTGGCCAGCCCGCAGCGTTCGTACATGGTCGGTCTGCAGATCCTCGGCCTTCAGCCCAACGGCCAGCAGCTGCAGTGCGACGCCTTCGCGCCACAACGCGTCGATGCCGTCCTCCCATGGGCTTTCGAACAGCTGGCCCAGCACCGGCAGCAGGGTATGCGGAATGGCCCAGTGGCGGCATTCCAGGTGGGTGTTGAGCGCGGTCTCCAACTGTGGCAGCTGGAACAGGTCCGGATCGATCTGGCCGGGCACCATCACGCTGACGCCGCGCATGCGCGTTTCGCCAGGATGCGTACCGGTCATCTCAACCTGTTCGCGGTGGTGCGCGGTCATCGCCGTACCAGCACGCAGGGTGAAACCACCACGTCGCGGAATGCGCACATCGACCTGGCCCTGCAGCATCACGCGGATGGCCAGGCCGGGACTCTGCTGGGCGGTGGCGACATAAGGGAAGCGATTATGGACGTCGGAGGCAATCAGGCTCATGCCGCCGCGCAGGAACTGCTCGTTGACCTCGCCATGGCCGGCCCACTGGTCGTCACGCAGGTGTTCCGGGGCGGCGCGGTAATCGAAGCCATGGCGGTGGCCGAAGCGGCGGTAATCAGCAAAAGTGAAATATCGGGACATCGCTCGGCACGTGCTTTGGAGGTGGACGCTGGCATTACCTCGCCCACGCGCTCTGCAATGCAGATGCAGATCCCGTCGTTACCCGTGCAGACATGCTGGGAAGCAGGGGCGTGGGCACGCTGGATGGTGGGGGAACACCAGGTTGAATGGAATGTGTCGAAGAAACTGGAAACGTTTCCCATTGTCGCCTTGATTCGCGCGCTTTTGATTTCAATATGGTCAAAACGATTGACGATTACGGCCAAAGTGAAAATGCCGCCGAACATACGCCAGCGTTTTGCATGCATATCCGTACGCAATTCCATACATCAACTTGAGTTGAGGTTTCATGGCTGGAACGATCACCCGTAGACGCGATGTCGGCCGGGCCATCACGAGCGGGCGCGTAGGGTGGGGCGGTTGGCCATTGCAGGTCACATCGATACCCCCACTGATGGAGAACGCAGATGATTGACTACCAGCTCACCGGCAAGACCGCGATCGTGACCGGCGGCGTATCCGGCATCGGCCTGGCGGTCGCGCAGACCCTCGCCGCATCCGGTGCGCGTATTTCGGTCTGGGACCTGAAGCAGGGCGCGGTGGATGCCACGGTGGCACAGCTGCAGGACAGCGGCGTGCAGGCCATCGGCGTCGCGCTGGACGTGACCGATGATGCCGCCGTCGAAGCGGCGGTGCAGCGCACGGTGAAGGAACTGGGCGGCGTGCATGTCGCAGTCAACAACGCCGGCATCAGTGGGCCGGCGGCCAGCAGTGGTGATTATCCGGTGGACGGATGGCAGCGGGTGATCGACGTCAACCTGACCAGCGTATTCCTGTGCCAGCGTGCGCAGATCCAGGCGATGCGTGCGGCGGGTTCCGGTGGCAGCATCATCAACATGGCGTCGATCCTGGGCCAGGTGGGGTATGCCGGTTCCACCGCGTATGTAGCGGCCAAGCACGGCGTGGTCGGCCTGACCCAGACCGCAGCCTGGGAACATGCCGCAGATGGCATCCGTGTCAATGCGGTCGGCCCGGGTTTCATCAACACGCCGCTGCTGGAGAAGATGGATCCGAAGGTGCGCGCGACACTGGAAGCGCGGCATGCGCTGAAGCGGCTGGGCACGGCCGAGGAAGTAGCGGCACTGGTGGCCTGGTTGGCCAGCGACGACGCCTCGTTCGCGACCGGTACCTATTACGCCATTGATGGTGGCTACCTGGCGCAGTGATGCGTTGATCACAGATGGCGCAGGCGTTGGACACGGCCCGGCGCTGTCGGGTGAACGGGCTGTGGTGTGGCCCTCAGCTCTGTGCCACGGGTGCCACGCGACGCTCCGGGAAACTCCCGGAGCCTGCCCATGTAACTCACCCAGGATGTCTCGATCCTGCTGCGCGTGGCCGCAGCAATGCTGCTCGGCGTCGAGCGCGAGATGAGCAATCGGCATCGCCGTGGGCATCGGCAGGTACGTGGTTGCCATCCGGGTGAGCGTGCTGTGCGTGCTGGTGCTGGCGGTGATGCGGCGGCTGGAGAAGAAGATCTGACGCGGAGTGGGGTCGGAGCCCCTGCGGGGATCCGACCCCAAGGGCCCAGGCAGGGTCAGATCCCCGCAGGGGCTCTGACCCTTACCTCGCGAAATGGTAGGACCAATATGACGTCTAGCCCTATGGTCTAATAGGCGCTTCGCCGGAGTGGCGGTTAAATCCGCTGCACGTGGTCTGATCGATATCATTATTGGTACTACCAATAATCGGCGGCCGCGGCGACCCACCGCGTGCGGTGGAGCACATCCCGCCCCCAGTCGAGAGCCTTCATGCAGCCCTGGCAACACCTGTACGACCCCGCCGGCAACCTGTGGTTGTCGAGCCTGATCGCGCTGCTGCCGATCGCGTTCTTCTTCATCGCTCTGGCCGTGCTGCGGATGAAGGGCTGGCTGGCCGGCACGATCACCGTGGCCATCGCACTCGGCGTGGCCCTGCTGTTCTATCGCATGCCGCTGACCCAGGCGCTGGGCGCGGCCGGTTTCGGCTTCGTCTACGGCCTGTGGCCGATCGCCTGGATCATCATCGGCGCGGTGTTTCTCTACAAGGTTTCGGTCAAGACCGGGCAGTTCGACATCATCCGTGCCTCGATCCTGTCGGTCACCGAGGACCAGCGCCTGCAGATGCTGATGGTCGGCTTCGCCTTCGGTGCCTTCCTGGAAGGCGCGGCCGGCTTCGGTGCGCCGGTGGCGATCACCGCGGCACTGCTGGTCGGGCTGGGCTTCAAGCCGCTGTATGCCGCCGGCCTGTGCCTGATCGTCAACACCGCGCCGGTGGCGTTCGGTGCAATGGGCATTCCGATCATCGTGGCCGGGCAGGTTACCGGCCTGGACGCGTTCGAGATCGGCCAGATGGCCGGCCGCCAGCTGCCGTTCCTGACCCTCATCGTGCTGTTCTGGATCATGGCGATCATGGATGGCTGGCGTGGCATCAAGGAAACCTGGCCGGCGGTGCTGGTGGCCGGTGGCTCGTTCGCCATCGCGCAGTACCTGACCTCCAACTTCATTGGCCCGGAACTGCCGGACATCACCGCCTCACTGGCATCGCTGGTCTGCCTGACCCTGTTCCTGCGCCGCTGGAAGCCGGTGCGGATCTTCCGCTTCGATACCGAAACCAGCGCCGAGGCCGCTGCACAGGCACTGGAAGCGCCACGCTACAGCGTCGGCCAGGTCGCCAAGGCATGGTCGCCGTTCCTGATCCTCACCGCGATGGTCACGCTGTGGAGCATCAAACCGTTCAAGTCGCTGTTCGCGGCGGGCGGCCCGCTGGAAAGTTGGGTGCTGAAAATCCCGGTGCCGGGCCTCGACCAGATGGTGCAGAAGATGCCGCCGATCGTGGATGCACCGCTCAGCTACGAGGCGATCTACAAGTTTGACTGGTTCTCGGCCACCGGCACCTCGATCATCCTGGCCGCGGTGATCGCGATCATCGCGCTGCGCATGCCGGCCCGTTCGGCGCTGCAGACCTTCGGTGAGACCGTGCGTGAGCTGCGCATGCCGATCTACTCGATCGGCATGGTGCTGGCCTTCGCCTTCATCGCCAACTATTCGGGTCTGTCGGCAACGCTGGCACTGGCATTGGCGCATACCGGCGACGCATTCCCGTTCTTCTCGCCGTTCCTGGGCTGGCTGGGCGTGTTCCTGACCGGCTCGGATACTTCGTCCAACGCGCTGTTCTCGGCGCTGCAGGCCACCACGGCGCAGCAGATCGGCGTGTCCGACGTGCTGCTGGTGGCGGCCAACACCACTGGCGGCGTGACCGGCAAGATGATCTCGCCGCAGTCGATCGCCATTGCCTGCGCGGCGGTCGGCCTGGCCGGCAAGGAATCGGACCTGTTCCGTTTCACGGTCAAGCACAGCCTGATCTTCACCACGATGGTCGGCCTGATCACCCTGGCCCAGGCCTACTGGCTGACCTGGATGATTCCCTGAGCCATGCACGGCAGGCCGACCACCCGCTGCGCGCTTCGGGCCACAATGGTGCCATGAGCACGCAACGTATTTCGGACAAGGTGGCCGCGCAGCTGCGCGGCCTGGTGCAGGAACAGCGGCTGCAGCCGGGTGACCGTCTGCCGGCCGAACGCACCCTGGCGGTGCAGCTGGGGGTCTCGCGAACGTCGTTGCGCGAGGCCATCGCGCAGTTGGCCAGCCAGGGCTTGCTGACCGCACGGGTCGGTGGCGGCACCTACGTGGCCGAACCCGCGGCGCGCGCGCGGCAGGCGCTGGATGAACCGCTGGCGCCGTACCTGCCGTTGTTCCAGGGCGATCCGGAATACCGCTTCGACGTGCTGGAGATCCGCCACGCGCTGGAAGGTGCCACCGCCTGGCATGCGGCGCTGCGTGCCACCGACGAGGATCGCACACGCATCGCCCAGGCCTTCCAGACCATGATGGACGCGCACGGCAAGGACGACCCCACCGGCGAGGCGGAGGCCGACGCAGCCTTCCACCTGTCCATCGCCGAGGCCTCGCACAACCTGGTGCTGCTGCAGGTGATGCGCGGCCTGTTCGAGCTGCTGCAGACCAACATCTCGCAGAGCCGCGAAAAGCTCTACACCTCGGCGAGGACCTTCTCGCCGTTGTCCGACCAGCACCGCGAGATGATGGACGCGGTGCTGGCCGGCGACCCCGAACGCGCGCGCGCCGCCGCGCATGCCCACCTCGAGTTCGTGCACACCACGCTGCGCACCCTCGATGACAACGAAGCCCGGCGTGCGCGGGCCTCGCGTCTACCTTCCCCACACGGTTGACCCCATGATCATCTCCGCCTCCACCGATTACCGTGCCGCAGCGCAACGCCGGCTGCCGCCGTTCCTGTTCCACTACATCGATGGCGGCGCGTATGCCGAGCACACGCTGAAGCGCAACGTTTCCGACCTGTCCGACATCGCGCTGCGCCAGCGCATCCTGCGCAACATGTCCGACCTGAGCCTGGAAACCGAACTGTTCGGCGAAACGCTGGCGATGCCGGTGGCACTGGCGCCGGTCGGCCTGACCGGCATGTATGCCCGACGCGGTGAGGTACAGGCGGCGCGCGCGGCCGACAGCCGCGGTATCCCGTTCACCCTGTCCACCGTATCGGTGTGCCCGATCGAGGAAGTGGCACCGGCCATCCAGCGGCCGATGTGGTTCCAGCTGTACGTGCTGCGCGACCGTGGCTTCATGCGCAACGCGCTGGAGCGGGCGCAGGCCGCGGGGGTGACCACACTGGTGTTCACCGTGGACATGCCGGTGCCGGGTGCGCGCTACCGCGATGCCCACTCCGGCATGAGTGGACCGAATGCCTCGCTGCGCCGCATCGGCCAGGCCATCACCCATCCGCACTGGGCGTGGGACGTGGGCCTGTTCGGCCGCCCGCACGACCTTGGCAATATCTCCACCTACCGCGGCAATCCGACCGGGCTGGAGGACTATATCGGCTGGCTCGGCAGCAACTTCGATCCGTCCATTTCGTGGAAGGACCTGGAGTGGATCCGCGAGTTCTGGAAGGGCCCGATGGTGATCAAGGGCATCCTCGACCCGGATGACGCACGTGATGCGGTCAAGTTCGGCGCCGATGGCATCGTGGTCTCCAACCACGGTGGCCGCCAGCTCGACGGCGTGCTGTCTACCGCGCGTGCATTGCCGGCGATTGCCGATGCGGTGCAGGGCGACCTGAAGATCCTCGCCGATTCCGGCATCCGCACCGGCCTGGACGTGGTGCGCATGCTGGCGCTGGGGGCCGACACCGTGCTGCTGGGCCGTGCCTTCGTCTATGCGCTTGCAGCGCAGGGCGAGGCTGGCGTGGTCAACCTGCTGGACCTGATCGCCAAGGAGATGCGCGTGGCGATGACACTGACCGGTGCGCGCCGCATCGCTGACATCGGCCGCGATTCGCTGGTCAACCTGCCGTGAGTGGCCACGATGCCGTGCTGACGCAGTTGCGCGATGCGGTCGGCAACCGCCATGTACTGACCGGCGACAAGGCCACCCGCCGTTTCCGCCGTGGCTACCGTTTCGGCGACGGCCCGGTGCTGGCGGTGGTGCGCCCGGGTACGCTGCTGGAGCTGTGGCGTGTTCTGCAGGCGGCGGTGCAGGGCGGGGCAGCGATCATCCTGCAGGCGGCCAACACCGGCCTGACCGGTGGCTCGACCCCGGATGGCAACGACTATGGGCGTCCGATCGTGCTGATCAGCACGCTGCGCCTGACCGGCATCCAGCTGTTGAACGAGGGCCGCCAGGTGCTGTGCCTGCCCGGCGCGACGCTGGACCGGCTGGAGCAGACGCTGGCGCCACTGGGCCGCGAACCGCATTCGGTGATCGGCTCGTCCTGCATCGGCGCCTCGGTACTGGGCGGCATCTGCAACAACTCCGGTGGCGCGCTGGTGCGTCGTGGCCCGGCCTACACCGAGCTGGCACTGTATGCGCAGGTCGATGCACAGGGCCAGCTGCAGCTGGTCAACCATCTGGGCATCGCGCTGGGCCATACGCCCGAGCAGATCCTGCAGCGCCTGCAGGCGGGTGACTACCGTGCTGCCGACGTTGGGGACGGCGATGGCCGCGCCGCCTCCGATCCACGCTACGCCGAGGAAGTGCGCCGGGTCGATGCCGATACGCCGGCACGCTTCAATGCCGACCCCAGCCGCCACTTCGAGGCAGCGGGATCTGCCGGCAAGCTGGCAGTGTTCGCGGTGCGCCTGGACACCTTCGAGAAGGAGGCGGCCGAAGTCTTCTACATCGGCAGCAACCATACCGACAGCCTGACCGCGATCCGGCGCCAACTGCTGACCGGCTTCGAACGCCTGCCGATTGCCGGCGAGTATATCCACCGCGATGCCTATGACATCGGCGAACGCTACGGCAAGGACAGCTTCCTGTTGATCGACCGCCTTGGCACCGCCCGCGTGCCGGCCGCCTTCGCACTGAAGAGCCGCGTCGATGGCTGGTTCGAGCGGTTGGGCCTGCGCGGGGTGACCGACCGGGTGATGCAGGTGCTGACCGGTCTGCTGCCCTCGCACCTGCCCAAGCGCATGGGCGAGTTCCGCCAGCGCTACGAGCATCATCTGTTGCTGAAGGTCTCCGCGCAGGACGCAGCGGACACCGAGGCGTGGCTGCGCGGCTTCTTTGCCGACCATGAGGGCGGTTACTTCCACTGCACGGCCGATGAGGGTCGCAAGGCCTTCCTGCATCGCTTCGCCGTGGCCGGCGCGGCGGTGCGTTACCGCGAAGTGCATCGCAACCAGGTGCAGGACATCGTGGCGCTGGACATCGCCCTGCGTCGCGATGACGCCGACTGGTTCGAGCAGTTGCCGGCCGATATCGATGGCCGCCTGCTGCACAAGCTGTATTACGGGCACTTCCTGTGCCACGTGTTCCACCAGGACTACATCGCGCGCAAGGGCGAAGACCCGATGGCGATCGAGCACGCGATGTGGGCACTGCTGGACCAGCGCGGCGCCGAGTACCCGGCCGAGCACAACGTCGGCCACCTGTACCCGGCCAAGCCGGCACTGGCCGGGTTCTACAAGCAGCTGGACCCGAGCAATACGTTCAATCCCGGTATCGGCCAGACGTCGAAGGCGAGAGGGTGGGGTGGCTGCGACTGCAATGGGCATTGACGGATACAACGTGTCCTTACTGTAGAGCCGAGCCTATGCTCGGCTGCTCTTCCCGACAGACAGCAGTCGAGCATGGCTCGACTCTGCAAAGGCGAAGTCGGGCATGGCTCGACTCTGCCCGGGCAACGGTTACCATCGGAATCCCAACCGCAGGAGCCGCCCATGCCCCCCATCGTTGCCCGCACGACCGTGTGTGCTGCATTGCTGGCCACCCCGGCGCTGGTGTTGGCGCAGGGCTCGATCCTGCCGCAGCAGCGTGACGCTGCCGGCAATGTGATGGAGCCGCTGGGGCAGGTGCTGGTCGCCGATGAGACGGGACCAGCGGGGCTCTATGACTGCACCCTCGATCGTGCCTGGTGCGTGCGCGTGCAGCCGGTCACCGAAGATGGTGATCGGCCGACCGTGCTGGAAGTACTTGAGAAGGTGCCGGGCCAGCGCACGCCACACACCTATCACGTCAGCATCGACGTGCCGCAGGAAAGCGATCTGAAGCTGTGGCCGTGGATCGTGCGGCTGGCCCCAGGTGTTGGCAGCGACGAGCCTGTGACCGACCCGCAGCAGCGGGCCCGCCAGAATGTACTGGTGGGAGGCATCGTCTCGTTCAGCAGCATGTATTCCGGCGGCGGTGCCGATGCGTCCACGCTGCAGCTGGCACGCGTGCGCCACCTGCAGGACGACATCCAGGTGGACGACGACGTGCTGACCGTGCCGTGGCTGGGCAGTGCGATGATCCGCGCCTGCTTCAGCGAGCAGGACATCAAGCAGCGTGCCGGTGCCTGCCACGATGAGTATGGGTTCTCGGCAAGGCTGGGGCTGGAGACGGCGGCCGAGGGCATGCCGGTACTGCGCTACCAGACCGTGGCCACGCGGTTTCCGGCCGGTGTCTCGCGCTTCGAGGATTCGCTGGCCAAAGGGCCGCTGAAGAAGAAGGACCTGCGCACCGAGCAGGACCCAGCGTGCAGCTACACGCGGCTGTTCCGCTTTAGCGATGGGGTATTCCACCCCGACCAGGCGCTGCCGGATTGTGCGGGGTATACCGAACC